>URWH01000074.1 GCA_900551515.1 uncultured Porphyromonadaceae bacterium | reverse complement strand
ACCATCACTACGGCCATTCGTCGACATATTTCCGCCTGCTCTTCGGTCGTTATGCACCGCATAACTCCTTCATCACAAGCAAAAATCTGCTCGACGACTGACCGCACTGACGGTAACATTTATTATTAAACAAGCTCTTAGCTGGTTTCTTTTTCGAAGGAGTGTAGGGAAGGGGCGTTATAGTGTAGGGGGGGGGATTATCGGCGAAGCCAATATTGGCGGTCGGCATAATCCATCTTCTCGATGGCGTATCGTAGCGCGGTTCGTGCCATGCGGCTATGATTCTTTTCGAGAAAATCCACGAGCGTTTGTATATCCCGTTTGCCTATTTCGCGAAGCATCCATCCCGTTGCTTTATGGATTAGATCGTGTTGATGGTCAAGTAGTTTGGTCGCAATGCGCAGTGCATCATCATATTGTTGATGTCTTATCAGTTGCAGCGTGCTGACAATGCTTATTCGCTGTTCCCACAGATTGTTGCTGGAGGCGAGTGTGTCGAGGAGGCCGCGGTCGGGCAGGGCGCCTTCGGCTGAAGGATGCAGCATCCATTCTCCCAGTACTTTCGGGCAACTTAGGTCCACAAGATCCCAGTTGTTTGCCTGCTTGGCATGACTGAGGAAAAACGCGACTATCTCATCTCGCCGCAGAGCGTTTTCCATTGCATCGGTATTCTTTTTGGGGGTAGCCGCTTTCATGGCCTTGACAAGGAGCAGGAATCCTGCGAGCCTCACCTCATGCCATTCACTGTAAAGCAACGTTTTGACTTCCTTCAGTGGCATATCTGCACGCATCTCTTTGACAATCAGTCGTGTTTGTGGCACTTTAAGGCCGAGGGAAATGTCACCTTCGCCATACTCTCCCTTTCTTGTCTTAAAAAACCGCATCAGATGTTGCGCTTGCCTGTCATCGCGCATCGCCATCATAGTCTCAATAATTTCAGCTGCCGTGTCCATCACTATATTATCAGTTGTCAATAATTTCGTTATCACTTGTCCATTATTATCATTGAGTTCCGCATCTCTTCATCAACGGCTCCTGGAAAGTCCTGTCATCTCGCCCACATTCCGCAATTCTCCAAACGAGCAACCTGTAAGTCCGGCCATGATAGCCTTCTGCCTCCGCCCAGCCATTGCTTTCCAAGCGGTTGAGAAAACGCCGGATGAAATGGGCGAGCCGTCCTATGCAAAGCGGTCTTTTGCGACTGCCCAGAGTATTTCGCCACGCAAATATCCGATTGTTTATCAGAAAGTTGAGAATGTTCTGAGCAAGATGTAGAGTAGGGAATGCAATAACAAAAAAGAGGCTTTTTCAAGCCTCTTTCTGCGATTGTAGCGAATCTGGGAATCGAACCCAGGTCTCCACCGTGAGAGGGTGGCGTGCTAGGCCACTACACTAAATCGCCTTGCTTTTTGCTCCGACAAATTTGCTGCCTTCGCAGCACGCCGTCATTGCTTTTTGCACTGCAAAGATATGAAGATTCTTTCGCCCATGCAAATATTTTCCACCTTTTTGCCCCACTTTTTCCACCGCCACCTCATAACCTTCCAATCCCCAGCCAGTTAGTGATCCATCTCCAGCCCCTTATCAATCCAACTCTGACCTCTTATCAATCTAACTCCAACCCCGAAGCGCTAAACCATCTCCATCACACTCCAGCAAACCCCTCAGTGCTCCGGCAAGCCATCCGCAAATCTCGCCTGCTCAATCACATCTGCTATCTCCGATAAAAAGGATTAGCTTCATTGCGGCATTAGCTTCATTGGCAGCATTAGCAGCATCAGCTAAATTAGCTACCATAGATACCATAGCTACCATGGCTAATGTAGCTACCAAAATCCCGCGACTGCAATTTAACATAATGCCAATTATGTGCAAAATGTACGCGCGGCCGAAAGCCGCCTTTTATTGATGCTGCCGTTTGATTTTCCCGGATGTAGTCCGCTCCAGGATTTTCTTATAGATTATTGCTTTGGGCGTTTCGTAGCGAGTCAGCCTTTTTGAAATTTCGTGCATCAGGTTTGCGATCTCCGACGCTGATTCTACAACAAGCACAATCTCTTCACCCCAGCGTTCGCTTGTTCGCCACGTGATGTAGTAATTATTGTCCGGCAGGCAATCCGCGATTTTTCGTTCGATTGCTTCAGGCTGTAATTTGATTCCGCCTGAGTTAATCACATTGTCATAGCGCCCGAGCCATTCGAAACGATTCTCGTCGATAAGTTTTACAATGTCGTTCGTCGTTATCTCACCGATGCTGAAATCCTCAAGCCTGATGACAAGACATCCGCGATCGTCGATGCTGAACGAAATGCCGTCAAGACCGGTATAATAATGTGTGCCTATTTTCCTTAATGCAACATGGCTGCATGTTTCGGTCATCCCATAGCTGCAAAATGCACTCACTTTAGCATCAAGCAATTGAGCCTCAGATTTATACGATAGCGGCGCACCGCCAACCAAGAGATGCTTCACGTAATCCATTCTGCCTGAGTTCAGTAGATTGGGAATCTGTGCGGGCACAACCGACAGCAGATCGATTTTCCTACCCATCGTATAGTCGTTCAGCAGATTCATCGACGGTTGCTCGCACCATAATTCCGCTCCGGATGCTAACGCCCTAACCGCCATCATCTTACCGGCAATATAGCTTAGCGATAATGGAAGCCCCAAGAGCGAATCTCTGTCAATACCGAAAAAGCGGCATGTCTTTTCGGCCGATACGAGCATATCCCGTTTCAGCAACCGTATCGCTTTAGGCTTACCCGTCGAACCCGATGTGTGAGCCTCGATAAATGGTTCGCTGTCATTCCATTTCCTGACAAACGCTTCCACGTCGGCTGAGCCGCTGCCAGATACTCTCACCGTTTCCATTGAAAATCAGGTATCTCCCATTCGGCCGTCGGATCATACGTAATCAGTTGTCCCTTACGCGTCACCGGCGATGGTATATTGTTGGTAAACAGCTCCCCTGTGCCGAGCCCCTGCGGCATGCTCACACTCAGTGAGTCAGCCCATTGTGCTATGGCGTTCAACCCGATGTTTGATTCGAGAGCCGACGTTATCCACCACCCTATCCCGAGCCTATCCGCCGCATCGATCCATTCTCGGCCGCCGGAGAATCCTCCGCACAATGCCGGTTTCAATATGATGTATTGCGGAGCCACTGTGGAGAGCATCAGCTTTTTATCCCGCAGGTCGTTAATGCCTATCAGCTCTTCGTCAAGCGCGATGTCGACAGGCGATTCCTTGCAAAGCCGCGCCATTTCGGTCCACTGCCCTGCCCTTATCGGCTGCTCGATGGAGTGAATGACAAACGCAGCAAGCCGTTCAAGCCTGCTCATGGCATTGGCCGGACTGAATGCTCCGTTGGCATCGAGCCTTATTTCAAGCATTTTCGGCGTAAAACGTTCTCTCACACCGGCTATCAGAGAAAGCTCATCCTCGAAATCAATGCCGCCGATCTTGAATTTAACGCAGCGGAACCCTTCTTCGAGTTTGCGCTGAAGGCGCGTAAACATCTCCTCACGGTTGCCCATCCACACGAGTCCGTTGATGGTGAGCGCTTTCTCTCCCGACCGCCATGCGCCCGGAAAAACCGTCCTGACGCCGCCGTTACGATAGTCGTTCACGGCCGTTTCTACGCCGAATCTCAACGAAGGGTAATCGGCCAAGTCGGCCGTATCGCCTCCGGCATATTTTTCGATATCACGGCAAGCCTCCCGTAGCCGCGTTTCATAATCGCTCCTGTCATCGCAGCTCAGCCCGCGAAACAGAGCGCACTCCCCTAACCCGAATTGCCCTGGCGTTTGATCGTCATACACCTTTATATAATAGGTGCATTTGGAGTTCATGGTCTCGCGCGAAGTGGTGGCCGGCTCTTTAAACAGCAGGTCGTATCGGCAATACTCAGCCTTTATCATAGCTATATAAGCTGATTAACCCGGAAATTTGGGGAATTGGTCGAAGTCGGGATCGCGTTTCTCCAAGAATGCATTTTTCCCTTCCTGTGCCTCTGCCATAAGATAATACATCAATGTGGCATCGCCGGCAAACTCCATCATTCCGCGCTGTCCGTCGAGCTCGGCATTGAGCGCACGTTTGATCATGCGTATGGCCATCGGACTGCGCTTCAGGATGGTTTCGCACCATTCCATCGTTTCATCCTCAAGCCGCTCAAACGGTACTACTTTATTCACCATGCCCATCGCTTCTGCCTCACGGGCCGTGTACTGGCGGCACAGAAACCATATCTCACGTGCTTTCTTCTGTCCTACGCAGCGTGCGAGATACGACGAACCGAATCCTGCATCAAAGCTTCCCACCTTCGGGCCGGTCTGACCGAACCGTGCATTCTCCGATGCTATCGTCAGGTCGCACACCACATGCAGCACATGGCCTCCCCCGATAGCATATCCGTTGACCATCGCGATCACAGGCTTCGGTATCGACCGGATGGCCTTGTGAAGGTCAAGCACATTCAGGCGCGGGACTCCGTTTTCGTCGATATACCCCCCTACTCCTTTCACTTTCTGATCGCCGCCCGAGCAGAATGCCTTGTCGCCTATGCCTGTAAGTATCACCACTCCGATCTCGGGCGCCTCGCGGCAATAAGCCATGGCGTCGAGCATCTCCTTGTTGGTGAGCGGACGGAATGCATTGTACACCTGCGGACGGTTGATCGTTATCTTGGCCACTTTTCCGCAGCGCTCAAAAAGGATGTCGGTATATTCTTTAATCTTAGTCCAGGTTCTCATATATCTTTGATTTTAATGGGTTTTGCAAAATTCAAAAAAACCGTTCAGTATTTGCGCCGACAGCTCGCCCGGTGTGCTCACAACGAGCATCGCCGGCATTTCATTTTCTTCAGCAAAGCGCTTGAATTCACTTCTGAGCGAGGTCTCATCGTTGGCCCGTAACACCTTAAAACCGAGCGCCTCGCCGAACTTTCCGACGGATTGCTCCGACGCGCAGCAAAACATCTCTTCCCTGATATCGAGCGTCGATGTCGAGCCGATAAACCGGAAGATGCCGCCACCGCCATTGTCAATCACAATCATCTTGAAGCGTGGCGTCAGATACCTGTTCGTCAGTCCCGATACGTCATACATCGCACTCATGTCGCCGCTTACAAGCAGTGTCACATCATCGCGGTAGCCTATCGAAGCGCCTACGGCTGTGGAAGTCGTCCCGTCGATGCCGCTCACACCTCTGTTGCAGTCGCAGCGATGATAGCTGTGGTTGCCGAAAATCTGTGCATAGCGTATTGATGTGCCGTTGGAATACTGCACGTTCCACCGCCGCGGAATCATAGGCACCAGCGTTGCGAATGCCTTCAGATCGCTCCACGGCGACCGCTGCGCATACGATATGGTCAGCGAATGCGCTCTGCGCTTGGCCGTTTCCCAGCGTAGTCGCCGGAGCTTTCTCCATCGTTCGTTTCCGACGCTTTCAGCGTGGCCACGAGCTGGCTGAAGAATGTGCCCGGATCCATCTCGATGCGGGTGCTCAGCTGACGGAAGCAGTCGACCGTATCCTCATTCTCGCCCACATGCCAGTGGGCTTTCAGTTGCGTCGACCGCAGGAATTGTTTTATATGGCGGGATACGAGCGCTCCGCCGGTCGTTATCACAACATCGGGCCGCATCGCCTCGGCATCATCTTCCCTTATGGAAGCAAGCGTAGCATCGATGCTGTCGATGAAATATTCGCCGTGCAGATTGGCAATGGTTTCCGTCAGTACCGCCACGTTGGGCATCCTGCTCATCTGCTGCAGAGCCTCGTTGAGCTTCCTGTCTGGATTCGCAAAACCAGCCACCACCATCACTCTTTGCGGCGGCGCGATGCTATCCGCCAGACGGGCCAGATCGTCGGCGTCAGCGACACTGCGCGGTCTCACCAGTGTCACCTTCCGGCTCATCAGTGCGTCCTGTTCATCGCCGCTGTCATCGTCAAGCGTCCCTAACGGTTCGGGAATACGCACGTTGAGATGCACCGGACCGAAACGCCCGGTCATGGCTGTGATAAGCGCGTCGTTGGTCACACGGTTGGCATACCATAGATCCGGTTCGTTGCCGGCCGCATTGATGTCGTAGCTGCGTTTCACTATATTGGCCAGCGCCCCGTCCTGACGGATCGTCTGCGAGTCGTCCTGACCGATCCATTCTTTTGGCCGGTCGGCCGAAACGACAATCAGCGGCACTTTGCGGTAAAACGCTTCCGCAATGGCCGGCGCATAATTGAGCGACGCTGTCCCTGAGGTGCATACGAGCGCTACCGGACTGCCGCTGGCGATCGAAAGCCCCAGCGCCACAAAAGCGGCGCTCCGTTCGTCGACAATATTATATGTGGTTATCCCCGGTTTGCGCGACAGCGCTATGAGCAGTGGCGCATTCCGCGAGCCGGGACTCACTACGGCATGTCTGACGCCATGCTTCTCAAGCAACGACACGACACACCTGCATATCCTGTTTGCCGTATTATCCATATCCAGTTTTGATATCACTGCAAATTTACGCATTTTTCATTCCCGATGCAATCCCTTTACCGGCGTTCTATCGGCAATTCAGCCGGTGTCCTAACGTAAAAAAGCCGGAATCGAATTGATTCCGGCTCTTTGGCTGACGGCAGGTGCTTTCCTGCGCGTTTCTGTTATTCTTCGGTGTTCTTCTCGGCGTACTCTTTGAGAAGTTTCTCCTGTACATCGCTCGGCACGAGCTCATACGAAGCAAACTTCATTGTGAACGACGAGCGTCCGCCGGTGATAGAGCTGAGAGCCGTGGAGTAGCTCGACATTTCTTTGAGAGGAACTTTTGCTGTGATCTTCTCAAAGCCGTTCTCGCTCGACATGCCCATGATGATGGCGCGGTGTCCTTGCAGGCCGCTCATGACATCGCCCATGACATCACCCGGAACGAGGACTTCGACATCGTAAACCGGTTCGAGAACTTTTGGATTGGCGTTGCGGAATGCTTGCGAGAAAGCGTTACGTCCGGCCAGACGGAACGAGATTTCGTTAGAGTCCACCGGGTGCATTTTGCCGTCATATATGCATACACGCACATCGCGAGCGTATGATCCGGTCAGAGGACCTTGCTCCATGCGGTCCATAAGACCTTTGACTATGGCCGGGATGAAGCGCGCATCGATAGCGCCGCCGACGATGCAGTTGCACACAACGAGTTTACCGCCCCATTGCAGCGGAATCTCCTGAGTGTCGCGAACATTCATCTTGAATTCCTGATTGCCGAAGCGGTAAGTGTCCGGTGCCGGCATGCCTTCGGTGTAAGGCTCGATGATCAGATGCACCTCGCCGAACTGTCCGGCACCACCCGATTGCTTTTTGTGACGATAGTCGGCACGGGCGGCTTTTGTGATGGTTTCACGATAAGGGATCTTCGGTTCTTCAAATTTCACCTGAAGCTTTTCATTGTTCTCCAGACGCCATTTCAACGTACGGAGGTGGAATTCTCCCTGGCCATGCACGATGGTCTGTTTCAGTTCTTTCGATTGTTCGATGACCCAAGTCGGATCTTCCTCACGCATACGGTTCAAGATGGCCATCATCTTTTCCGTATCGGCCTCGTTCACCGGCTTGATGGCGCGTGAATATTTAGAATTCGGATATTTGATAAAATTAAACCGGTTCTCGGCACCTTTACCGTTCAGTGTATTTCCGGTATGAACATCTTTCAGCTTCACCGTACAGCCAATGTCACCTGCCACCATCTCTTCTACTTTGATACGGTTGGCGCCGGCGCAAGCATAAATCTGCGCCACACGTTCTTTCGAACCGCGATCGGCATTGGTAAAGTCGTCTCCTTCATGCACTTTTCCGCTCATGACCTTGAAATACTGAACGTCACCAATGTGTGGTTCCACACCGGTCTTGAAGAAATACAAAGAGGTAGGTCCGTTGGGATCGGGTTCCACCACTTCACCACGGGTATTATGCACTTTCGGCATTTCCGATACACCGGGCACTACATTACCCAGGAATTCCATCAAACGACGTACCCCCATATCTTTGCCTGCACATACGCAGAATACGGGGAACATGCCACGTGCAGCCAGACCCTTACGGATACCTTCGCGCATCTCGTCTTCCGTCAGTGAATCTTGTTCGAAGAATTTCTCCATCAAGCCTTCATCGTTCTCGGCAGCGGCCTCGACCAGTGCTTTGTGCAGCTCCATGGCTTTATCTTTCTCTTCAGCAGGAATTTCTTCGATGATAGGTGCACCGCCTTCGGGTGCCCAAGAGTACTTCTTCATCAACAGCACGTCTATCAGCGAGTTGAAGTTGGGACCGGTAGCCAGCGGATACTGAACCGGAACTACTTTGGGACCGTAGATGGACTTCAGTTGTTCAAGCACCATATCATAATCACACTTCTCGTTATCGAGCTGATTCACCAGGAAGATCACCGGTTTACCTAACTTTTCTGTATATCGGAAATGATTTTGGGTACCCACTTCAGGACCATATTGGCCATTCAGAAGTAATATTGCAGTATCGGTAACATTGAGTGCTGTCATGGCAGCTCCAACAAAGTCATCACTTCCCGGACAGTCTATAATATTAAGTTTCTTGTTGTTCCACTCAACATGGTATACTGTTGAGAAAACAGAATATCCGTATTCCTGCTCTACGGGGAAATAGTCACTCACTGTGTTCTTTGCCGTAATGCGTCCGCGACGCTGAATGATACCTGCCTCGTAGAGCAATGCTTCCGTGAGGGTGGTCTTACCTGAGCCGTCGTTACCGAGCAGGGCTATGTTCTTGATTTCGTTAGTCTGATAAACTTTCATGTTATATTAGAT
>URWH01000073.1 GCA_900551515.1 uncultured Porphyromonadaceae bacterium | reverse complement strand
TTCGCCCTGTTCCTCAGTCGTGTACCTCGGTACACTCCTTCGTCGCAAGCCAAAACCCCGCTCAAGCTATGCGACCCTGCCGTCAACATTAATTATTAAACAAGCTCTAAGCAGTTTCTAAGTCAGGTCAAAAAGCCGATCTGTCGACGAATAAAAAATCCCTCCCCGACGTGATGTCAGGGAGGGAGCTTGGGATATTGAATAGGGGATGATTGTTCGTCGTAGTATGCTGTCAGGCATTAGCTCAGTCGATGAGGGAGTGGCCGGTCATTTCTTTCGGCTGGGGCAGACCCATGATGGAAAGAATGGTGGGGGCTACGTCGGCGAGTTTGCCGTCCTCAACGTGGGCGTCCTTGCGGCTGGTCACGTAGATGCAGGGCACGGGGTTGAGTGAGTGGGCTGTGTTGGGGGTGCCGTCGGCGTTGATGGCCGTTCCCTGAAGCTCGATTTCCGAGGGGGTGACGCGGGCGTTGAAGTCGTCGGTCGAGTTGTTGGTGTCTTTCAGCACGGGGTTGCCCTGCTCGTTGAGGTAGAGCATCTTACGGCGCACTGAGGTGAAGAAGCGCGTTTTGTCGGCCGCTGTCTCGGAGCACCATGTCCAGCCGCAGTCGAGGGCCGGTGAGGTGACGTTCCAGGCGTAGGTGTTTTTGACGGAGCAGTTGACAACGTCGAGCACGCAGGAGTTGGGGATGAAGAATGACGATCCGCTCATCTCTTTGGTTATCGCCGGTGTCACGAGCATATAGGTGTAGTCATATTTGTTGTCGGTGAGGAAGCTCTCGGCCGATTTGTTGAGGCGGGCGATGCCGACGGCGCGGTTGCCGCCGTTGGCGAGCATGTAGATGGAGCGGGTATAGCAGTAGACCTTATCCATGTTGGGCACGTCGGGGTTGTCGACATCCTGCTGGGAGGCAACGGACGAAACGTCGTACCATTCGCAGTCGGCGTGCGACAGGTCGAACGACAGCTCGCTGGTGGTGCGGTGGTCGTAGGCGTTGTCGGCGATGAGGAAATACTCGCCGGGCTGCACGGGGTATTTGGTGCCGTCGCCCGGAACGGTGTAGACCGACCATGCGGCCACCGATTCGTTCATGATGTCGGGGGTGTAGTCGCGTTTGGTCGTGGTGTTGAAGTCGCTCTCGAAGATGGAGATGCCGTCGGCGTAGATCACGTGGTCACTGTTGTTGTAGAGCTTGATGTAGTCGTCGCCGCGGTGCTGTGCGCCGGTGGATGTGGTAGTGCCTGTGAAGAATACTTCGGCGATGATGAGGTCGTCGGACTCGATGGTGTTGAATGCCTGGAGCGACACACTGTTGTTGCCGGCCTTGATCTCCACGCTCTGGCGCTGTGCGCGCACTGTCGATTCAACGCCGTTGGCCAGACGCACCTGTGCGGTGTAGGTGATGTCGTAGAGACCGGGCACCACTTCGATGTCGTCGGCCGAGCTGAATGTCTGTACGTTGTTGTTGCTGACGTTTTTAAAGGTATAAAGCTCGCTGAGAACGGTGGCCGAGGTCACCTCCGACGGGAGCTGGATGCTGAGCGTCACGGGATAGACGGGCACGGGATCGTCGTTGTCGGAGCATCCCGTGAATGAAGCAGCGCCTGTCGTGAGGACGGCTGCAAGGATGAATTTTGAAAGGTTCATGAGTGTTGGTGTTTTGTTATTGTTATTATTGTTGATTTGTCGTTATAGCGTGAGGGTGGCCTCCATTCCGAAATAGGCTTCGGAGGTGCGGCGGATGGTGAGTCCGTTGGATTTATAGTCGGGGAGATAGTCGATGATGCGGTTGACAAAGGCCGAGATGCGCAGGAAGCGCCCGATCTGTTTGGTGGCCTTGAAGTTGAGGTAGAGGGCTATGGGCACGCGCTGGGTGTCGAAGAGGTTGTCGGAGAAGTCGCGCACGAGCTGGGCGAGCATCGGGTCGGCGGCCGCGGCCTCGCGGTCGTAGGGGTAGATGTTGCCGTCGGAGGCGAGATAGCTCACGGGGACGCCGTTTTCGCGCATGCGGCGTGTCTTGGTCCACCACATTACCTGGACGGTGGTGGTGAAGATCAGGCCCCAGCGCGGAATCTGCGTGTCAAACATGAAGTTGGTGTTGAACTGGTCGTTGACGCGTCCGTCGTCGGTGTCGTAGATGCCCACGTAGCGGTCGCTGACTGCTGTGTTGCCGATCACGGTGCCCACGGGATAGAAGAGCATCTGCGAGTTGGAGTAGCGGGTGTGAAGCCATGCTCCGGTGACGGTGAGCGCGGTGCGCAGCGGCTGCCAGCGGGCGGTCCTGAGGGAGAATTCGATGCCGCGCTTGTCGATGCGCGAGCCGTTGGTCACGCGGTTGTAGCCGTCGAGGATCTGCATGTCGGTGTAGGGGAGATTGTCGAGCGAGGGCGGGGCTGTGAGCGTAGAGCCGTCGATGGCCGAGGCGTCGTAGCGGCGGAAGGTGTAGGTGTCGTAGACGGCCGAATAGCGGTAGCCGGAGTTGAGGTGCTCCTGGAAATAGGTCACCGACAGCTTGTTGCCGCCCCATTCGGCGCCGAGGCGCACTTCCCATTTGCGGTTGCGGGCGGCGCGCAGGTCGTAGTTCGTCGGGTCGGTGATGTAGGTGCGCAGGTTTACGCGGGAGAGGTTGACCGGGTCATTGACGTTGAAATAGCCGAGCTGCACGAAGTCGGAATAGTGCACCTGCGGGAAGAGATAGTCGAGCGTGGGCAGCTTGGTGGTGAGGCCGTAGCCGGCGGCAATCGAAAGGGTCATCGGACGGTCGCCGGCGAAGAACGACGGTAACTGCCATTGGGCGTTGATGCGCGGGTCGATGCAGGGGCGGCCGGAGAGATAATAGCGGCTGTCGAGCGCCGGCATCGTCATGAAGCGCGCTCCGAGCTGCAGCTCGAGCTTGTTGGAGCCGATAAGGGCCGTGACGCCGTCCTCGACGAAGGCCGAGACGATGTGCATGGCGGGGACGTCGCTGTAGGCGCGCGGACGCGTGGTCCACCCGCCGGAGAGCGGACGGTCGGGATCGTAGATCTGCCCGCGGCCGTAGTTCTTGGAGAATGTCCATTCGAGGCCGACCTTGTAGGCGTGGAGCCAGGTGCCGGTCGATACGGAGCCGTTGGCTTTCAGCTTGGCAAAGATGTCGACCGGTTTGCCGTCGACGCGGAAGTCGGCGAGATATGATTTCAGGATGTAGTGCCCGTCGTGAACGCCCTCCTCGGTCGATGTCGGCGCTATGGTGGTGCCGTTGGGGCTGACGTCGAGGATGCGGGTGAGGCGGTCGCTGACGTAGGATGCCGAGGTGCTGAGCCCTACGGATTCGAGCCATGACAGGCGCGGGAAGGTGAAGGTGACGTCGGAGCTGAATGCGGCGCGGTTGTAGCGGCTGCGGTAGAGGTCGATTTTGTTCTGGTTGAGGTCGGGGTCGGTCTTCGAGTTGTCGAACGAGCCGGTGTAGTCAAGGCCAATGTTCCATGCGGTGACCATGTCGGGCGCTTCGAAGCGCAGGCGGGCGCGGACCGATGCGTTGACGCGCTTATAGTTTTCGAGGTTGTCGCGCGGGTCGCTTTTGGAGTCGAGATAGCCGATGTCGGCGTTGATCACCTGGCTGCCGATGCCGAAGCCTTTGCCCACGGAGAATAGCTTGCTGAACTCGTCGGCCTTGAAGCGTGCTGTCCATGGCGTTGTGCGGCGTATGCGCCGTATGTTCACGACGCCCGAGGTGAGGTTGCCGTACTCGGCCGAGGGGATGCCCTGCATCACTTCGACGCTCTCGATGTTGTCGGTGGCGATGGCGCGCATGTCCACGCCGCGGTTTTTAGATGAGCGGCTGTAGGCCACGTCGCCGCTGGAGGCTCCCGGCACTTCGTTGAGGTTGGCGTCGGTGTTGACCGGCGTGCCGTCGATCACGAAGGGGGTTCCGAGCGAGCTGATGGCATAGTCGGGATTCTCCACCACGCTGCCGGCGCCGCCTATGGTGCCCGTCTCGCGCAAGGCTATGGCGTTGGTGCGGCTCATGTCGGGGGTGTGGCTGATGTTGCCGGGCAGCAGCTCGAGGATGTCGGCGAAGCTGGTGGGCTGGAGGTGCGACATGGCGTCGCGGTCGATGCGTGAGCCTGAGGTGAGGCTGCTGCTCTGGGTGGCGGTGACAACTACTTCGCTCAGTGTGCGTTCGTCGGGCGTGAGCGATATGGTGAGCGTGGTGTCGGAGGTGAGGTCGAGGTCGGTGTGCCACGTGCGGTAGCCTATATAGCTCACGTCGAGCGTGTGGCGGCCGGGCTGGAGGCGTATGGCGAAGTGGCCTTCGGCATCGGTGTTTAGCCCGATCATGCCGGGCTGGAGGCGGACGGTGGCCGTGGGCAGCGGTTCGCCGTTGGTGCGGTCGGTTACGGTGGCGTTAAGTGTGAAGGAGCCTGTCTCGGCTGCTGCGTGAAGATGGCAGCAGGCTATAAGAAATATGATGATGTGTCGTTGCAAGAATCGTCGGGGCATTTTACATCCTGGTTTTTCGGATGCAAAATTACTCCGGCACCTGTGGCCCGGCAATCGTCAAAAATGGGTAAAAATTGTGGCGCATGGCGGGGCTGTCTAATCAAATGTGATTAGGCGGTCCGATTTTCAGCCGGCGGAAGAGGGGCGGAAGAGGGCGAAAGTGGCTCTCAGCTGAATTCGGTGAAGGCGAAGGGGAGGGTTGATTTCACCGACGGGAGGATGTAGATTTCGTCGGCACCGGCGAGGATCACGCGCACGTCGCCGCCGGCGAGCATCTCGTATTCGAGAAGGGCCTGGCGGCAGGCGCCGCAGGGAGCCGTTGGCGTGGCCACGAAATTGCCGTCGGTGTCGCGGGCGGCGATGGCTATGGCCTTGAAGCGGGCGTCGGGATAGGTGGCGTGGGCATAATAGCAGGCTGTGCGTTCGGCGCAGGTGCCGGAGGGGTATGCCACGTTTTCCTGGTTGGCTCCGGTGACTGTCTCGCCGTTGTCGAGAAGGATGGCGGCGCCGACGCGGAATTTGCTGTAGGGCGCGTAGGAACGGAAGGTGGCTTCGCGTGCGAGTTGTACGAGACGACGGTCGGACTCGTCGAGCTCGTCGAATGTGGCAAGCCGGTAGGGGGTTGTGAGTTTAAGGTCTTTCATGGTCGGTGTGTCTTATTTGAGTCCTTCGAATGTCCGGAGCCTCTCGCCGCCGTCGGGGTCGGTGGTGATGGCGCGGTAGTAGCGTTCGTCGTAGCCGGGGAACTGCGGATATTCGGGCAGACCGTAGGGGTTGCGGGCAAACTGCCCGTCGCGTTCTTTCTTAACGTTGCCGTCGAGATATTTCACCAGCAGGTATTCGCCGAGCTGACGGTAGCGTTCGGTGTATTTCTTCGACCAGTCGGTGCAGTGGCTGTTGAGGAAGTCGACTGCCACGTCGGGGTCAAGCGATGCCACTTCACGGTAGAGTATGTCCACTTCCGACTGGATGGAATCCTCGATGGAGCCCTGCACGCGGCGGATGTCGGGGATCATCTGCGAATAGCGGTTGTAGGCCTGGTTGGCCACGAAGTTGTTGACCCAGAAGGCGGCGTCCCACTTCAGGTTGTAGAGGTCGCCGTTGCCGTGGGCAAACTCGTGGGGAGCGCCTTTCAGACAGCTGTACATCGGAATGTAGACGCAGGTGTTGGCGTCGTCGACGCCGAACCATAGGATGCCGCGCATCGGCTCGGGGGCGTTGGCGTTGAGCTGGGCCACCAGCGAGAAGCCGGTCTGCTGTGTGGCGATGGCGCGTTCGTGGGTGTATTCTACGGAGTCGACGGTGTAGGTGAGCGGACGCCAGCGGTAGGGCACTTTGTAGGGGCCGGCGCCTACATCTTTGGTCATGTCCATGGGCGTGCCTTCGAAGTGGTCGCGCATCATCCATTTCATGTCGGTGGCCGAGAGTTTCTTCTGGGGCTTGATCCAAAGCGGCAGCGGTTCGCCTTCACCGCGGAGCACCCAGGCGAGATATTGCTGCACGGAGTCGGGGGCGAATTTGTTGTAGAAGGCCCACACACGGCCGTCGCAGCCGCGCAGGGCGCCGCCGTCGGCTATGGCATAGGCGCGCGAGAAGCTGAAGTCGCTGTCCTTGCCGTCGAAATAGCCCATCTTGCGGGCGAATTTGATCACGTCGGGCGAATAGAGCGTGTTGCCCGTCTTGTCCTTGAGCGGGAAGCGGTGGATGCGGCTGTGGTTGGCATGGCCTGCGATGCAGTCGTCGGGCACGCGGCGTGCCACCCATACGGCGCCTTTGTCGGTCTTGCCTTTGCCTATCATCTCCATGATCCACACTTCGGTGGGGTCGGCGATGGTGAACGATTCGCCTTCGCTGGCGTAGCCGTAGGTCTTCACCAGGTCGGTCATCGTGCGGATGGCTTCGCGTGCGGTACGGGCGCGTTCGAGCGTTATATATATGAGCGAGCCGTAGTCTATCATGCCTGAGCCGGCAAGCTCCTGACGGCCGCCCCATGTGCTTTCGGTGATGGCGAGGCCGTGCTCGTTCATGTTGCCGATGGTGGTGTAGGTGTGGGCGGCTTCGGGTATCTCGCCGAGCGGTTTGCCGGTGTCCCAGTCGACCACCTGGCGCATTGTGCCTTTGGCATGGTCGGCGGCGGGTTTGTAGTAGAGCTCGCCGTAGAGCGTGTGGCTGTCGGCGGCGTAGGTGATCAGGGTCGAGCCGTCGGTGGTGGCACCGGGGGCCGCGATGAGGCCGGTGCAGGCCAAAGCTGCGGATGTGGCCATGGTCAGCGATGCGGCGATGAGGTATCTGAGGTTCATTTTGTCAGGGATGTATTAAATGTGGAGTACAAATTTACAGATTTTTTCGGTCAGATTCGCCTTATTTATGGCGTGCAGGATGTATTTTTGTGGAAAAATTGCATTGATGAGAGGATTTACTATATGTGTGGCGCTGTGTCTGGCCGCAATAGTGCCGGCGATGGCGTCGTCGCCCGAACTGACCGGCCTGCTTGAGAGAATAAGTGAGGGCCTGTCGGAGAAAATGGCGACGGAGATTGTGAACGGCGGTGCCGACACTGTCGATTTCTTCGAGCTGACGCAGCTCGGGGGCAAGCCTGCGGTGCGCGGCAACAATGCCGTGAGCGTGGCCGTGGGCGTCAACTATTATCTGCGGCATTACACGGGCAACCATCTGTCGTGGAACAACATGCATGCCGTGCTGCCCGACACGCTACCGGCCGTGACTGGAACTGTGCGCCGCTCCACTCCGCTGCGCAAACGCTATTATCTGAACTATTGCACCCACTCCTATTCGGCCGCTTTCTGGGACTGGCCGCGGTGGGAGCGCGAGATCGACTGGATGGCGCTCCACGGCATCAACATGCCGCTGGCCGTCACCGGTTCGGCGGCGCTGTGGCGCAATGTGCTCCGCCGTCTCGGCTATCCCCGGGAGGCCATCGACAGTTTCGTGGCCGGCCCGGGCTATCAGGCGTGGTGGCTGATGAACAATCTGGAGGGCTGGGGCGGTCCGAACCCCGCTCAGTATTATGAACGCGACGAGCAGATGCAGCGCCGCATCACAGGCCGCATGCGCGAGCTGGGCATGGAACCGGTGCTCCCGGGCTATTCGGGGATGCTGCCGCACGACGCCGCCGCGCGGCTCGGCCTCGACGTGGCCGATCCCGGACGATGGTGCGGCTATGGGCGCCCGGCGTTCTTGCAGCCTTCCGACACGGCGTTCAACCGCATCGCCGATATCTACTACGATGAGCTGACAAAGCTTTACGGCACCTCGCGCTACTACAGCATGGATCCCTTTCATGAGGGCGGCAACACGGCGGGCGTGGACCTCGCCGCTGCCGGGCGCACCATCGCCGCGGCGATGAAGCGCTGCCGCCCCGATGCGGTGTGGGTGGTGCAGGGCTGGCAGGAGAATCCGCGGCCGGAGATGATAGCCGCTTTGCCGGAAGGCGACATGACGGTGCTCGACCTGCAGGCCGAGAACAGTCCGGCATGGTGCGCGCGCCCCGACGGGTTTGCCGGACACGACTGGCTCTACTGCATGCTGCTGAATTTCGGCGGCAATGTGGGGATGTATGGCAAGATGCAGGCGATGGCCGACGGCTTCGCCCGCGCCCGCCGCGAGTCGGCTTCGCTGGCCGGCGTCGGGCTGACCATGGAGGGCATCGACAACAATCCGGTGATGTATGAACTGCTGTGCGATTTGCCGTGGATGGAGGCCGATGCCGACATTGATGCGTGGCTCGGCGATTATGTTGTGGCCCGCTATGGCGGTGTGCGTGACGACAGCGTCGATGAGGCGTGGCGGCTGTTGAAGCGGTCGGTCTACGGCTGTCCGGCCGACACCGTGCAGCAGGGCTCCGCGGAGTCGCTTTTCTGTGCCCGTCCGGCCGACGGGGTGCGTCAGGTGTCGACATGGGCTGCCACGAAGCCTTATTATGATCCGGATGATGTCAGGCAGGCGGCCGAGCTGCTGCTTTCGGCTGCCGGTAAGTTTGGCGGGAATGCCAATTACGTGTACGACCTTGTCGATGTGACCCGTCAGGCTGTTGCCGATGAGGCCCGCGCCGTGATGCGGCGACTGGATGCGGCTGTGGCGGCGGGCGATCGTGAGGCTTATTCGGCTGAGGCGGAGCGCTTTCAGCGGCTCATAGATGTACAGGACTCGCTGCTGGGCACACTGCCCGATTTCCGGCTCGGACGCTGGCTCGAACAGGCGCGGGCTTGCGGCGACACGCAGGCCGAGAAGGCGCTTTACGAGCGCAATGCGCGCACGCTCATCACCACGTGGGGCAACCGCGGGGCGGCCGACGGCGGGATGCTGCACGACTATGCCCACCGCGAGTG
>URWH01000072.1 GCA_900551515.1 uncultured Porphyromonadaceae bacterium | reverse complement strand
ATCTCGGTATCGGGCTTGATTTAAGTGAGTGCGCTGCTACCGGCAGCCGGGAAAACCTGAAATATGTTTCGCCAAAAACCGGCAAGGCTGTCTGTGCCGCGGCCGGAGAGCCTTATAAAGACCGGCTTTATGCCTTTCCGCAGTATATTGTGGATAAAAATTACCATCCGCAACAGCGGGAAGTCTTGGAGCTGCTTAAGATGACCGAGTTTTTCCTGAATAAAAATTTTTTTCAATTACATGGCTTGAAATTCCCGGAAAACCGTGCTAATTTGCGGGATAAACTAATCAAAGCTTAACCTCTGGCGGAAGAAAATATATCTGAAGAAAATACCGTAGAAAATGATGAAAAAATCAAAGACGTTCACCTGGCTGAAGAACTGAGCACAAGATACCTGTCTTATGCCATGTCGACAATCGTGTCGCGCTCTCTGCCTGATGTCCGCGACGGTTTGAAGCCTGTTCATCGCCGCCTGCTGTTCGCCATGCGCCAGCTGCATCTTGACCCGAAATCGGGATATAAAAAATGCGCCCGTATCGTCGGTGACGTTTTAGGTAAATATCACCCGCATGGTGATAGTTCCGTATATGATGCAATCGTGCGCCTGGCGCAGGATTTCTCGGTGCGTTACCCGCTGGTCGACGGGCAGGGAAACTTTGGTAATATCGACGGTGACGGTGCCGCCGCCATGCGTTACACAGAGGTGCGCCTTCAGAAGCTCGGCGAAGAGATGCTCACCGATATCGACAGCGACACAGTCGATTTTCAGCCTAACTACGATAACTCACGCCGGGAACCGGTAGTGCTTCCCACACGGTTCCCCAACCTGCTGGTCAACGGTGCTTCAGGCATCGCTGTCGGCATGGCCACCAATATCCCTCCTCACAACCTGACCGAATCGATCAATGCCTGCATGGCACTTATCGACAACCGCGATCTCACCGTTGCCGAACTCATGCAGTACATCAAAGCCCCTGATTTCCCCACCGGCGGCACCATCTACGGCTACAACGGCGTGCGTGACGCCTTTGAGACCGGCCGCGGCCGCATCGTAATCCGCGCCAAAGCCGAGATCGTCACCGAGGCCAATCACGAAAACATCATCGTAACCGAGATACCATACAATGTTAATAAGGCGCTTCTCATCTCAGGCATCGCCGATCTCGTGACCGAAAAGAAACTCGACGGCATCGCCGACATCAACGATGAGAGCGACTATAAGGGCATGCGCATCGTCATAAAGCTGAAATCCGACGCCAATGCCAACGTGGTGCTCAACAAGCTCTACAAGATGACGCAGATGCAGTCGTCGTTCAGCGTCAACAATGTGGCTCTTGTCCACGGCCGTCCGCGCACGCTCAATCTCAAACAGATGCTCGAAGCGTTTATCGATCACCGTCACGACGTGGTGATCCGTCGCACCAATTTCGAGCTGGGCAAGGCTCGCGACCGCGCCCATATCCTTGAAGGCCTGATCATCGCATCGCAGAACATCGATGAGGTGATCCACATAATCCGTTCATCAGCCTCGACCGACGAGGCGCGCCAGCGTCTTACCGAGCGCTTCGGCCTGACGGACCGTCAGACGGCATCGATCGTCGAGATGCGTCTCAAACAGCTCACCGGACTGGCTCAGGATCAGCTGCATGCCGACTACGACGCAGTGCTGGCCGAAATTGCCCGCCTGGAAGAGATCCTCTCCAACGACCATGTGTGCTGGAACCTTATTAAAGATGAGCTGGCCGAGATACGTGATAAATATGGCGATGAACGCCGCACCGACATCGACTATATGGCAGGCGATTTCAACGCCGAGGACTTCTATGCCGACGACGATATGATCATCACCATCTCGCACCTCGGCTACATCAAGCGCACTCCGCTATCTGAATTCCGCACCCAGAACCGCGGCGGCGTCGGTGCCAAAGGCTCTGATACACGCGATGAGGATTTCATCGAATATATCTACCCCGCCTCGATGCACAACTACATTCTCTTCTTCACCGAGAAGGGCCGCTGCTACTGGCTGAAAGTCTATGAGCTGCCTGAAGGCGCGAAGAACTCCAAGGGCCGCGCAATCCAGAACCTGCTCAACATCGACTCCGACGATGCTGTCAACGCCGTTATCTGCGTGAAAAAGCTCGACGATCCCGATTTCGTCAACAGCCACAACCTCGTGTTCTGCACCAAGAATGGCGTGATCAAGAAAACGCGTCTCGAAGCATATTCCCGTCCCCGCGCCAATGGCGTGAACGCTATCATCATCCGCGACGATGACAAGCTGATCTCTGTCGAGCTCACCAACGGAAACTCGGAAATCATCATGGCCAACCGCAACGGTCGCGCCATCCGCTTCCACGAAAGCAAAGTCAGAGAGATGGGCCGTATGTCGACGGGCGTTCGCGGTATGACTCTCGACGGTGGCGACGATGCTGTCGTAGGCATGATATGCATGGACCCCGACACCGAAAACAATGTGATGGTCGTTTCTGAAAACGGTTACGGAAAACGTTCCGACCTCGACGACTACCGCATCACCAACCGCGGCGGAAAGGGTGTCAAGACAATGAACATCACCGACAAGACCGGTCGTCTGGTAGCCATCAAGAGCGTCAACGACGACAACGACCTCGTGATCATCAACAAAAGCGGCATCACCCTTCGCATGAAAGTGGCCGACATCAGGGTGCAGGGCCGTGCCACACAGGGCGTGCGCGTCATCAACCTCGAAAAGCGCAATGATGTCATAGCCTCCGTTTGCTGCGTCGCCTCCGACAACGATGCCGATGAAGAGGCCACCGATGCCGTATCAGCCGACATCCCCGCCGATATCGACACCGACACAAATATCGACACCGACAACGGAGCCGATGACGAATCTCAAATCTAAAAATATTATTCAACTTACCTTAATAACCTAAATTACAATGATTATGAAAAAGTTAAGCCTATTAGGAATCGGCCTTTTCACTTCGGTTGCAGCTTTTGCACAAGCCGATGTGGTGAAAAATGTCGAGCACATGCTTAAAGGCAGCAATCCCGACTATGTCAAGGCATTCGAAGCAATTCAGCCTGCTCTGACCAATCCTGAAACGGCCAACACCATGATGCCCTGGTACCTCGCCGGAAAGGCAGCGATGGGCATTTATGATAAAGGTTTTATTCAGGAATCGACAGGCGCCCCCCTCGACGCCGCCGGAAAAATGCAGACCGGTAAAGCTCTGGTTGACGCCTACAATGCATATTTTAAAGCCCTTCCTCTCGACAGTGTTCCCGATGCCAAAGGGAAAATCAAACCCAAAAAGAGCAAAGACATGCTCAAAGAGCTCGCCGGCATGTATCCTCAGCTTCGCAACGCAGGTATCTTCCTCCTGCAGGCTCAGGACTACGACGGCGCCTATGATGCATGGGAGCTGTTTGTGAACGTGCCCACAAACCCCATATTTGGCAAATTTGCCCCCGTTGCCGAAAGCGACTCGCTTGTGGGTCAGATCGAATATTATCAGGGTATCGCCAAGCTCAGCAAAAACGAAGCCAAGACTGCACTCAACAAATTCCAAGCTGCTATCAACCATGGCTATCAGGATATTGACCTCTACCGTTATGCCGTAGAATCCGCCAATCGTGCCGATGACAAAGCAACCATGTATGAGCTTGCCCAGAAAGGCTACGAGCTCTATGGCACTCAGGACATCCTCTTCATCGGTCAGCTCATCAATCACAAACTCGAGAGTGAAAGTTATGACGAAGCATTCGCTCTTGTCAACGAGGCTATCGCCAATACAGCTCCCGACAACGCCGCAATGCTCAGCCAGCTTTATGGCGTCAAAGGTGTGATCGACGACCAGAACAACGACTATGAAGGCGCTCTTAGTGATCTGACTCAGGCCATCGAACTCAACGACAACAATGCCAAAGCTTATTTCGACAAAGCCCGCGTGCTCAACAACCGCGCCAGCCAGATGTCGATGGACGATGCCGAAGGCAAAAACGTGGCAGCGGTCAAAGACCTCCTGCTTCAGGCTGCCGAGCTCTTCGAAAAAGCCTTCAATCTCGATGAGGATACCATGAGCAACGTGCCCGGAATCCTCTACCGCCTCTATTACAGCCTTGGTCAGGGCTATGAGGAGCAGACCAAATATTGGGAAGCTCTCCAGTAATCCGACCGATCGCTGTCGGCTGACGTGAAGGTGACGCTCCAGTCTTGTCCCGTTGGCCCGACATAACGCAAGGATATCTTAACCGACGCCGTGTCAGAATCATTACGGTTCTTCGACACGGCGTTGTTTGTGCGGTGAATCAGGAATGTTAAATTTATTGAATTTTGCAACCTTCATTATTTAAGGGATGTTATCAATATAAAATCAGAACAAACATCAGACAACATTAAATACTTTACATTATGAAATTCTTAATCGTTTTAGCTTTTATTTTTGCTTTCATCGCAGTCGGATTCCTCGTAGCAACACTTTTCGTTACAGGAAATAATGTTGTCTTGCCATCAATCGGAGCCGGACTGTCCCTCGTTGCATTTATCATCGTCTTTGTCGCTTACGTATCCCGCACCAACCGTCAACGCTAATTCCCGCTCCCGGTCTGAATGATTCAGGAACGTTCTCAGAACTTATTACAACAGTCGCCCGCCATCTCTCGATGGTCAGGCGTCTGTCGTTTTTCACCCTCCGCTGCTGCCTGTTATATAATATAATGTGTTGATTTCTGAAAATAATTCCGTAATTTTGTGGGTGTAAGAAGAAGTCATAACCCATCTCCTGCAAAATGGACAATACAATCAGACAGTTTGATGCGGCTTTGAAACTGTGCCGCGACATTTTCGTTAAAAAGCTCAAGGACTACGGCGCCTCGTGGCGCATCATGCGTCCTTGCTCCATAACCGACCAGATCTTCATTAAGGCCAAACGCATCCGCTCGCTTGAAACCAAATCGGTGGCTATGGTCAACGAGGGCATCCTGCCGGAATTCATCGCCATTGTTAACTATGGCATCGTCGGCGTGATTCAGCTTCGGGAGGGTTATGTCGATGAAGTGGATATCGACAATGAAAAGGCGCTCGCGCTATACGACAATTATGTGGGGGAGGCCCGTGAGCTCATGATCGCTAAAAATCACGACTATGATGAGGCCTGGCGTATGATGCGGGTCAAATCCTACACCGATTTTATCCTTACAAAAATACAGCGTACCAAGCAGATAGAGGACCACGACGGTGCCACTATCATTTCTGAAGGCATCGACGCTAACTATCTCGATATGGTCAACTATGCCGTGTTCGGCATTATCAAGCTCACTGAATGACGCAAATTTGCACTCCCGGAACTATTGGCCGCACGCGGCAGATTATCGTGTGGCTCCTGCGTATCGCCGTCGGAGCTACCTTCATCATGTCGGGTCTCGTCAAGAGCATCGATCTCTGGGGCTTCTCCTTCAAGATCGAAGAATATTTTCTGGCCTGGGGTTGGGAGTTGCCGCGGTCGCTTTACACCATGGCCGCTATCTGCCTGTCGGTAGCGGAGTTTATTCTCGGGGCCATGCTCGCTCTCGGCTGTTATCGCCGTAGCGCGGTGTGGCTGCTTCTGGCCATGATGGGCGTGATGCTGCCGCTGTCGCTTTACATCTACATCGCCGACCCCGTGGCCGACTGCGGCTGCTTCGGCGATTTCTGGGTTATCTCTAATGGCGCCACTTTCCTGAAAAACATTGCTCTCACGGCGGCTTTGGTCTATCTGGCCATTGTAAACCGGCGCTTGCCGTGTCTCTATAATCCCTACATCCAGTGGGTGGTGGCCACGCTTTGCTTTGTGTTTATTGTAGCTGTCGGTCTGTGGGGATATAACGTGCAGCCGCTCATCGATTTCCGCTCGTTCCCTGTCGGATCGGAGATCGTGGTCGATGAATCGGAAACGCCCGATGTGGAGTTTGAGTTCATCTATGAAAAGAACGGCGAGCGCCGAAGCTTTAAGGAATCGGATCTGCCCGATTCGACATGGACGTTTGTCGACCGCCGCATGCTGAGCGGCAACATTTCCGACCGCACGGAGCTTGCCGTCTACGATCAGGGCGAGGATGTGAGGGAGGATGTGATAGCCACCGAAGGACCGCAGATGATCATCGTTGTGCCCGACTACCGCCGCGCCAACATTTCCTACACTTATGCCATCAACGAGCTGCAACGTTGCATGGATTCAATAGGCGGCTCATTGATAGAGATCGCCGCGATCCCCGACGAACTGGTGGACCAGTGGCGCGATCTGTCGATGGCCACATATCCCATCTATCAGGCCGAACCGACCGTGTTGAAGGAGCTCGCCCGCGGCGTGATAGCCGCCGTGTATGCTGTTGACGGCCGCATAATCTGGAAACGCTCGTTGCCTTCGATTGATCTAACTCTCCTGCAGAACGCCCCCGACAAGCGTCAGGCCATTGAAAATCTCGGCTTCGACGGACGGCGCATGATCGTTTTGGCAGCCTGCGTTCTGATCGCCCTTCTGGCTGTGATACTTCTGCTCGACAAAGGACGGCATCTTATAAGGAAAAAACAGATTCCGTTAGAAAAAAATTATGTAAATTTGTGCGACGAATCGCCCGCGGCTTCCGACGCGGTTGCCGACAGCGGGGATGAGTCGTTGAATGATAGTTATAACCTCAATAATAAGTTAGTTACAAAAATGAGAAAAAACATTGTTGCAGGCAACTGGAAAATGAACACCACTCTGCCTGAAGGATTGCAGCTCGCCAAAGAAGTGAATGCAGCACTCGCTGACGTAACACCCAAATGCGACGTCATTATCGCCGTTCCTTTCACTCATCTCGCTTCGATTAACGCAGTGATCAACCCCGACAAGCTCGGCCTCGGTGCCGAAAACTGCGCCGACCACCGCTCGGGCGCCTATACCGGCGAAGTTTCCGCTCCGATGGTAGCATCTACCGGTGCCAAATATGTGATCCTCGGTCACTCCGAACGCCGTCAGTACTACGGTGAAACTTCCGAAACCCTCAAAGAAAAAGTGGCCCTGGCTCTCGAAAACGGCCTCACTCCCATCTTCTGCATTGGTGAAGTGCTCGAAGAACGTGAAAACGGCACATTCTTCGACGTTGTAAAAGCTCAGATCGAAGATGCCCTCTTCGGCCTTTCTGCTGAGGATTTCTCGAAACTCATCCTCGCTTACGAACCCGTTTGGGCTATCGGTACAGGCAAAACCGCTACCGACGACCAGGCTGAAGAAATGCACGCTTTCATCCGCAACGTCATTGAAGGCAAATATGGCAAGGAAGTGGCTGAGAACACATCGATCCTCTACGGTGGCAGCTGCAAACCCACCAATGCCAAGGCTCTCTTTGCAAAACCCGATGTTGACGGTGGCCTGATCGGCGGCGCTTCGCTCAAAGCCGATTCGTTCATGGGCATTGTCAATGCTTTTGAATAAGACAGGGCTGCATCGACCGTTACATCCGACGCGATCATAAATCCGCTGCCGCAATAGCCCCGCCCTCTTCATCTCTGCTGAATGGCCGCCCGCATGGCCGGCAGTAGAATAATGCCAATAATTTAGGCTGCAAAAATATATTTTTGTATTTTTGTAGCCTAATTTATTGCCTATGTCCGACAAGTCAATTCGCAAGATATATATTGTGGCGGTCATCCCCGCACTGCTGCTCTGTCTGTCCTATCCCTCAAAAGCACTCGCTCAGAGCCCTAAAGCTCCGATCGTGGATCATATCGACAAAAGCGGTCAGCATCAGATGGTTCTGCCTGACGAGATCATGAATCTCCTCCAGCCGGAAACCGACACACGCCAGAATGATAAACGCGTCTCGTCGCACCGCACTGTCTATCGCGTGCAGGTGTATTTCGGAAGCCGTGGCGAGCGTTCCCGCTCTGAATCGGAAAAGAAAAAAAGAGCTATCGAGCGTCGCTTCCCTGAGTATCAGGTATCTGTGAAGTTCGATTCGCCCAACTGGCGCGTCCTTGCCGGCATCTTCTCATCGTCGGAAGAAGCTCAGGCGGCCGCAGTTAAAATCAAAAGAGCTTTTCCCGCTTCGGCAAGCGAAGTTCACGTGGTTAAAGACCGAGTAAAAGTGACCAATTGACCGGGCTTGCAGTGACGGCTGCGCTTTAATTCCATTTCGGAAATGACAACAAACACAGATTCCACCGAGGTCATAAATGAATTAGCATCGCATTATGCCGAGATCATTCGCCTGATTGGCGAGGACCCTTCACGCGAAGGGCTGGTAGATACGCCAATGAGAGCGGCAAAAGCGATGTATTACCTTACTCGCGGTTATCGCCAGAACATCGACGAGGTGATTCATGGCGCGATGTTTGAAGCTCTCGGCTCGGGAATGGTAGTGGTGCGCGACATCGAGTTCTACTCGTTGTGTGAGCATCATATCCTTCCGTTTTTCGGCACGGTGTCGGTGGGCTATTTGCCCGGGGAAAAGATTGTCGGACTGAGCAAGGTGGCACGCCTCGTCGACCTTTTTGCACGCCGTCTGCAGGTGCAGGAGCGGTTCGCTCAACAGCTGTGCGACACTCTTTACGAACATCTTCAGGCCAGGGGAGTGATGGTGAGCTGCCGCGCACGTCATCTGTGCATGCAGATGCGAGGCGTCGAAAAGCAGTCAGCCACAACGGTCACTGTGGCCGCCAGCGGTGCCTTCAAGACCGACGAATCCCTCCGCTACCAGTTCTTCCAGGCGATAAGCTGACCGCCCCCACCACCTCCTCAGTTACTATAAATGTCCTATCCTCTCTCCTCCGCAATGCATTGTCGTGTCGTAACGTCCCAGACTGTCCGTGACCTCATGCCGAAAATCATAGCGGCCGTAGTCATCGTTTTATCCGGAGTTTCAGAGTATCCGTCCGAAAAAGGCCGCCTATGCCAAAGTTTTTTTACTGGCGAACTTTG
>URWH01000071.1 GCA_900551515.1 uncultured Porphyromonadaceae bacterium | reverse complement strand
GTTAATGCGTTCACGACAAGAAAATATGTCAGAAATAACGAGGATCGCATCAGTACATCATCTTCGGCGCTGTGGCTCAATCGCATAGCCCGTTATGCTCAATCGCTTACAGCACCAAATCTGATGCACTGCTGCGCCCCTGACGTTAACAAATTTTGTGGAATGGGCTCTGAGAGTTCAACGGGCATCGGTCCGGAAATTGAAAAGGTTGGCCTATATGGCGCGAAATATGAAATTTTCGACAGATGGCGGAGTGATGATTGCGGATAAAACATTAAATTTGCAACTGATTTTAAGCAACAAATCATAAAACAGACAATGCTTTTCCAAAAATCCATATCGCAGCTTGGCAAATACACTCTCTTCATGGGGCGTGTGTTTACGAGCCCGCCACGCTGGAAGGTGATGACCGAGCGAATCGTTTTCGAGATCAATAAACTCGGTGTCGATTCAATACCGCTTGTAATCATCATCTCGCTCTTTATCGGCTCCGTGATCACCATTCAGATGCAACTCAACACTTCGTCGCCTCTGATACCGGCTTATTCCGTCGGTCTGGCCACCCGCGATATCGTGTTGCTCGAATTCTCCAACTCGATTCTCTGTCTGATATTGGCGGGTAAGGTGGGATCGAACATCGCATCCGAGATAGGCACAATGCGTGTGACCGAACAGATCGACGCTCTTGAGATAATGGGTGTCAATTCAGCTTCGTTTCTCGTATTGCCCAAGGTGATAGCATTCATATTTTTCATGCCTGTCCTTGTGGCATTCTGTATTGCCACATCGATGCTCGGCGGTTATCTGGTGGCTGTTTTCACGGATATCATCACGGTGTCGCGTTACATCTACGGCATCCAGGCGCTGTTTGAGGAATGGTATGTGTGGTACGGTTTCATCAAATCGCTGTTCTTTGCCTATGTCATCGCCAGCGTGTCGTCGTTTTTCGGCTATTACGTCAAGGGTGGCGCGCTTGAAGTGGGCAAGGCAAGCACCAACGCCGTTGTCACGAGCAGCATACTGATTCTGTTGCTGGATGTCATACTGACTAAACTCCTGCTGCAATGATAGAAGTAAGAAACATAACAAAGTCGTTTGACGGGAAGGTCATACTCGACGACGTCAGCGCAGTGTTCGACGCCGGCAAGACAAACCTGATAATCGGTCAGAGCGGCTCGGGTAAAACGGTGCTGATGAAGTCGATAGTCGGCTTGCTCCGGCCTGATTCCGGTGAAATACTCTACGATGGCCGCGACTTCCTTAAAATGAACAATAAGGAAGTGAAGATGCTTCGCCGGGAGATAGGTATGCTATTTCAGGGATCGGCTTTGTTTGACTCTGAGACAGTGCTCGGTAATGTGATGTTTCCGCTTGTGATGTTTTCCGACATGACCCATGAAGAGATGCTCGAGCGCGCTCACTTCTGTATCGAGCGAGTCAATCTTAAGGGCGCCGATTCGAAGTATCCGTCGGAGATATCAGGCGGCATGCAGAAACGTGTGGCCATCGCCAGGGCGATAGCGCTGAATCCCCATTATCTGTTTTGCGACGAGCCTAACTCGGGCCTCGATCCGCGCACGTCGATTCTTATCGATGAGCTTCTGAGCGACATCACGCATGAATATAATATCACGACGATCATCAACACTCACGATATGAACTCGGTGCTCGGTATCGGTGAGAACATCGTGTTCCTCAACAAAGGCCATCGTGAATGGGTGGGCGACATGCACGAGATTTATCACACTTCAAGCGAAGCGCTCAACGATTTCGTGTTCGCCACCGATCTTTTCCGCCATGTGCGGGATTATGTGGTTACCCACGAACACCCCTGAGTCGGTTCGTTATAATGGGCAATCCGCTGCGTCGCCTTCGGAATTCGGCTTCGGTCATTTGCTAAACCGTCAGCCTCATCCTCAGCGCCTTGCAGCTCGCTGTTTATGATGTGCTCGATCAATAAAGATGGAACATGCGCTCCATCATCTGCCATTTTTCGGCTGAGGAGGCACCGGGTTTGGCCAGCTGGAATACCGACATGTAGTCTTCCCATTCGGCCTGACGCGGGAGAGTGGCCATGCGGGCCATGGCTTCGTCCCAGTTGAAGTCCAGCGGCGTTTCCACGATCATAAACAGACGGGTGCCCAGAATGTAAATCTCCATCTCAAGGATTCCGACCTTGCGGATGCCATCGAGGATCTCGGGCCAGATGTTTTCTTTGCTGTGACGGCGGCGATATTCGGCTATCAGCTCGGGATTGTCGCGCAGATCAAGGGTCTGGCAATAGCGTTTTGTGGGGCCGTCGTAATGATAGGCTTTTTCGTAACCTTCTGTCATGGCTGTTGAGTTATTTTTAGGTCAATGAATATCGGGCGGTGATCCGAAGTAACGGCTTCCGATGGGACAACGGGCGCTGAGAGAGCGGTCACGGAAGCGGGATCGGATGTGAAAATATAGTCGAGCGTCTGCGACGGACTGTCGGCAGGCCATGTGTGGACTTCCGGATCGGATAACAGTGAGAACGATTGCCGCAGGGCCTCTATCGTGGCGCTTCCGGGTTCGGCGTTTAAGTCGCCCATAAGTATGATCGGTTTGCCGGGGACTATGGCCGGTAGTGTGTCGGTGAGAATGCCGACGGATGCTATCTGATCGTCGGGTGTGAGGCTCAGGTGGGTGCAGCACACTGCATATTCGGGAAATTCGGCAATCACGGCGGTGCGACGCTCTTCGCGTCCGGGCAGCGGAATGCGACGGATGCTGACGGGCTGAGTGCGCGAGAGAAGAGCTACGCCGTAACGTCCGCCGTCGTAGTCGATGGCCGGCACAAACGTGGCATGCATTCCGGTGGCTTCGGCCAGCTGTTTTGCTATGTCGGTGCAGTCGCTGCGGTTGGTGCAGCTGTCAACTTCCTGCATGGCTACGATGTCGGCGCCGTGACGGCGGATCACCTCGGCGGTGCGCATGATGTCGGCTTTTTCATCCATGCCAATGCCGTTGCGGATGTTGTAGGTCATTACGCACAGCGTTTGGGCGGTTGCGCCGATGCCGCATGCGCAAATGATAAAGAGTAGCGCGATTATGGCATTCTTTCCGTTTGAAACTTTCATGGTTATTCTGCGAGTGACTGAATGTGGGCTATGGCTCGGTCGAGTATGGGGTCGCGTCCGGCGGCAATATCTTCCGCCGTGATGTCGACACTGAATCCTTCCGTGGGCTCAACGCCGAATTCCGTGGTCTTTCCCTCGGCATCAAGTATCGAGCAGGCCGAAAAGCGTATGCCCCAGCCGTTAGGCAGTTCCGATGAGTAGGGCATGCCGCTGCCGCCGCCTGTAGTGCTTCCGATGACGGTTACTCCGGGCAGCAGTTTCATGATGGACACAAAATTGTTGGCGGCGCTGAAGGTGCTACGGTTGGTGAGCACGACGATCGGTTTCGACCATGAGATGTGGCCTGGCGATGCGGGGTTGATGTAGTAAGCAAACGGGTCGTCGAAATCGTTGTGGCCCGGCCCGGTTTTGTGTATGATGTAACCGGCGAGTGTGCGTTGCAGGATGAAGTGGTTGACAAGCGGCTCAACGTTGCTCAGCTCGCCGCCTCCGTTATCGCGGACGTCGATGATAATGCCCTGTGCTGCTTTGAAATAGGAGAGGATATAGTCGACATTCCCGTCGCCCAACGATGATGAAAATGATGAATAGTGCATGTAGCCGATGTTCTCGGGAAGCAGGGCGTAGGTCACGGCGCCGATCGAGCGGTAGTTGAAATTAAGATAATACTGTTCGATGACGCGGCTGTCGTAGTTCTGGGGATAGTCGCTCCACCATTTGCGATAATAGGATGTGGCAAAGGGAGTTGAGAGATTGGTATGGCCGTCGCGCAGCTCGTTGATCATTTCGCTGCACAGATTGAAAAGCTCTTCGCGGGTCATGCGGTCACTGACTCGCGCTGAATAGCGGGCATGCACCTCGTCCCAGTCGATATCTTTCTCACTGAAGAAACAATAGTGGCGGTCGATCTCGCTCCAGAGTGCCTCGAAATTGCCCCGCGGATCATTTTCGAAATCATCGATATCGTGACAGGATGATAGCGTAAATATCAGAAATAGTGTGACTATGATGTGTTTCATTTGTCGGAAAGATTGGCGTTGGAAGTCAATATGTGGCTGTGATCATTCTGGCTTCGGAAGAAAGCTTTTTTCGCGGATCGATGCTTATCCATTCACCTGAGATGCCTACGATGGCGCAGTGCGTGAAATCGCGTGTGACGATATGGTTAATCTTAGAGGAGAAAATATTGCCGCGGTAACCTAAGCGGAGCCATGTCGATCCGAACCGTAAATCGGCCGACAGCTGATGGTCGTAGCGGAAATAGTTTCCCCACCAGGCCGGATGTGCGAGGCCGGAGTGGTTACCAAGATAGATTTCATAATAAAGCTCGCCGTAGTCGGGTGAGAAAAATGCTCCGATGACTGGGGCGGACGCCTGGTAGCGCAGGGTGACAGGGAACCCGAGTATCTTCCCGTTCCAGGCGCAGTAGGCTGAGGCGTTAGCCGTGACGGCTGCCTTTGCCGATGCCGGGTTGTTGCCGTTGCGGTCGAGGTAGAGGCACCCGAGGTTGACGGCGAGTGCGGGACCGACGCCTACGGAGAATCCCTCCGGCAGGCGCCAGCGGCGAAGCATTCCCCACGAAACGTCGAGTCCGGCATACCACATGGTGGCGTTGCCCACGATGTTTTTCGTACCGTCGACGTCGATATCAAGCTGGAGCTGCATTAGCCAGTTTTCGGGGTTGAATTTCATGGCCTGAAGGCGCTGATAGCTGAAGCCTACACGCCAGCCCGAATATTTGATCGGAGAGAGATAGGTGTCGGCACGGTGAGCGCTTCCGGCCTTCAGAGCATAGGTGGCATATACCGGACGGATAGTTCCGGCATCAGGTACCGAATCGGTCTGCGCCGATGCCTCCGCCCGGAAAAGGCTGATCAGTACGATGATAAGCGCTATTGCGGCAAATCGGCTAATGCCCTTGCCTGTGGTTGTGTTGTCGTTTTGCATGGACGGATGAGGGTTAGAAGATACGCTGTTGTCCGTTGATCTCATCACGCACTTCATCTTCAGATTTGCCATCGTCGGGATCGGTAGGCAGGCTGTCGTCGTGATCGGCAGTTGCTTCATCGTCCGGTGTCTGGCCGTCGGATTCATCATCGGGCTGAGGCATGATTCTGGGCTCGGTCTCTGTGATAGAAGCGACTTCATAGTTCGTGATGCGTTTGCCTTTTGCACGCAGTGATTTCACGGCAATAAAATCGTCGGCGTCGAGAAGCATCGAGCCGCGGACCGAATCGATGCCTCCGAATGTCACTTCAAAGCGGGCTCCCGTCGTGTCGGTGAGTGCGATCAGCTCCGATTTCGGGTTGTCGCCTATAAAGCTCTGGCGTTTGACCGTCGGTTCAAATTCAAAGCGCTTGATGTAATAATAGTTTTGCTGCGATGCGTCGCGCACTATTGCTGTCCACACATGTTTGGGACGGAAAAGCTCGATGCGCAGTATGTTGTCTTCATAGTGATTGGCGGGATCGAATGTCGACGTATAATATTCGCCGTTTTTAAGCACCACAAGCACAAGATCATTAGGTTCGAATTCGCCGAGATACTGTCCGTGGCCGTCGAAATTCAGACGCAGCACGTCGGGATCGAACCACACGTCGCGTCCGCCCAGTGTGGATTGGCCTTTCTCTTTGAGCGAGAAACGGTGCACCTCGTTGCGCGTGACGATGTTGCCCATGGCGCCTTTGCCTTTGATTGCGAGCTGGCTGAAATCGACATCGATGAAGAGGCTCTTCAGACGTGCTTTGGGTTTCAGCGTCACTTTCACCACTTCGGCTTCGCCGTTGGGATTGGCGGAGAACCATACGACTTTCGAGCCCGGCTTGCCTTGCGTGATGTTGTATTCGCGGTCGCGAGTGATGCCTGTCACATTGAAGCGCTTCTGATAATATGTGCCGCCTTTGCCATCCTGATAAATGACGTTGTAGATGGTGCGTATGTCATTGCGCTTGAACACGGCTATGTGTATCACATTTTTGTCGACAAACATCTTGGGCTGCACGCGCACCACCTTGTAGCGGCCGTCTTTGTAGAAGATGATTATGTCATCGAGCTCGGAGCAGGGCGCTATGTATTCGATTTTTGCGGGATCATTGCCCAGCTGCTTTAATGCCGTGCCGGCAAAGCCTTCTTCGCGGTTGATATAGAGCTTTTCGTTGGCTTCGGCCACGTTGGCAGCTTCAATATTGTCGAAGTTGCGGATTACGGTGCGGCGCGGATAAGCTGAGCCATATTTCTTTTTCAGCGACTCATACCAGCGAATGGTGTAGTCGGTGATATTGTCAAGTTCGTTTTTGAGATGGGCTATCTTGTCTTTGTATTCCGCGATAGCTTTATCAGCCTGGTCGGAGTTGAATTTGAGGATGCGGCCCATTTTTATTTCAAACAGGCGGACGATATCGTCGGTGGTGACTTCGCGGATTAATTGGGGCTTCCATGGAGTCAGTCGCTTGTCGATGTGTGCGATAGCTTCCTCTTTGGTGCGGCTTTCCTCAAATTCGCGGTCCTTATAGATCCGTTCTTCGATGAATATACGCTCGAGAGAGGCGAAATGAAGCTGTTCGCTCACTTCGTCGAGCTGAATGCGGAGTTCCGACTGAAGGATGGAGCGGGTGTTGTCCACGCTGTGACGCAGCACATCGCTCACGCCGATGAATATCGGTTTGTCGTCACGGATCACACAGCAGTTGGGCGACACGGGCAGCTCGCAGTCGGTGAAAGCATAGAGCGCATCGATGGCTTTGTCGCTCGATGTGCCCGGCTGGAGATAGACGAGGATCATCGCTGTCTTAGCGGTGTTGTCGTCGACCTTGCGTATCTTTATCTTGCCTTTTTCGTAGGCTTTGATAATGGAGTCGATGAGCGATCCAGTGGTAGTGCCGTGTGGTATCTCGGTGATGGCGAGCGTCTTATTGTCGATCTTTTCGATCTTGGCACGGATTCTCACTTTGCCTCCGCGGGCGCCGTCGTTATATCGGCTTACATCAATGAAACCTCCGGTGGGGAAGTCGGGATAGAGGGTGAATTCCTCGTCTTTGAGATAGGCTACGGCGGCATCGAGAATCTCGTTGAAATTATGGGGGAGGATAAGCGATGACAGGCCGGCGGCAATGCCTCCAACGCCTTGCGAAAGCAGGAGCGGGTATTTGGCCGGAAGCGTCACGGGCTCTTTCTTGCGGCCGTCGTAGCTGAGGGTCCATTCCGTTACTTTCGGGTTGTAGAGCACATCGAGCGCAAACTGCGACAGGCGCGCTTCGATATATCGTCCTGCGGCCGCCGATGCACCGGTGAGTATGTTTCCCCAGTTGCCTTGCGTCTCGACCAGCAGTTCTTTCTGTCCGAGCTGCACGAGAGCGCCATAGATCGAGGCATCGCCGTGCGGATGATATTGCATCGTGTTTCCGACGATATTGGCAACTTTGTTGAATCGGCCGTCGTCGAGTGTTTTCATCGAGTGAAGGATACGGCGCTGAACAGGTTTCAGTCCATCGTTGATGTGCGGGATGGCGCGGTCGAGGATGGTGTAGGAGGCATAGTCGAGATACCAGCTTTGAAACATGCCGCGCAGCTGCTGACGCACCACGTCGTCGGAGAGGTCGACAAGCATTGATGAGAATCCGCCCTCGGTTGCTTCGGAATTCTCGGCTGATTCGTCGATGTCATCGTTATATAAATCGTCGCTCATATGTGCTGTAAAAGGGATTTGTGACAGTTTTTGGCCTTAACACACAAATTTACGGATTTTTCTTTAAAAATGATGCCTTTATGCTTAAAAATCTGCGTCGGAATTATGGTGAATGTCGCTTGAAATGTCGCTGTATAGCAAGAGCGGAGCGGTCCTGCGGCAAAATAGAAAGAGCCGGAACGGATGCTCCGGCTCTTTGTGGGGTTATAGATGGGATTTTCAGATTACGGTGTCGGGGGTTATGTCAGCTCCGGTGTCGGCGGCGGTTTTAATCAGTGTGCCGTCGGTCTTGAAATAGAGCGCGGTGTCGGGCTGACCGGCCTTTTCTACCTGAATCATATAGAAATTCTTTGTGGCGTCGGGATATTCATATAATGAGATGTCGTCAATGGTCCAGTCGCGGTATTCGGTCTTGTTGAAAGCGATGTTAATGTCGGTCGGGATAAGGAAAAGATCTTTGCCATAATCGGTCTCGGTCATTTTCCACTGGCCGTCGGTGCTGAACCAGCTTTCAATTTCAATCATATTGTTGTTGGCGTGGTATTCGGCGGTATAGTATTGGCCCGATTTTTCGAATTTCACAGTGTTGATGTTGACGTCAGGGAACTGTGTCTTGAATGCATCGACAATTGTAGAGGGCACATTGGTTATAGTGGTTTTGTCGTCATCGTCGTTGCCGCAGGCACTAAATGTGAAGGCTGCAATAACGAGAGGGAGCATGAGAAGATTGCGCAGTTTCATAATAAGTTTCGTTTTATTGGTTAGTTTGCAAGCATAACGCCGGAGCCTGCGAATTAGTTCGATTCGCAGGCTCCGTTAAATCAGAAATCGTAAAATGTCAATACGTTATGACCGGTTCGATGACAATGGCTTCATCGATCATGGCCTGCAGTTCTTTTGATGAAGGGACGCGGCCTGTGAGGTTGCGGTCGTTGTTGACTTCGATGAGCTTTGCTTCGAGATTGTCGGCCGAGCGATGGCGAAGTTCTTTCACCGTGTCGACGCCGGCGGCTTCAAGCAATTCGGCGAATTGCGGGCCTATTCCCTTGATGCGGAAAAGGTCGGCATGATTTGTCCAGCGCAGGATCAGTTTTTCGGGAATCCCGGTCTGTTCGGCCACTTTTTTACGCCCTTTGGCCGAGGCGCACATCTCGAGAAGTTTTTCAACGGTGTCGATGC
>URWH01000070.1 GCA_900551515.1 uncultured Porphyromonadaceae bacterium | reverse complement strand
GGATTTAGATGGACTGTTGTTGGAGGTTGCGGACTTTGTCCGTTTCGGTGACGCCGGATACGATTTCGATGTTCACGCCGTCCGACAGACCGAGCGTTACGTCCCGTTTCTCGAAGGTTTGTTCGGGGCTCTCCTCAGGACTGGTGAGGATATAGACGCAGGGCTTGCCCTCTTCGAACTGGATGGTGCTTTCGGGCAGTGTGAGAACACCTTCGCGGCTGTCGGTCACGATGCTGGCATTGGCGCTGTAACCTGCACGGACGAAGACCGATTCCGGGATCTTGGCGGCGGCCTTCACCTCGAACATGATGATTCCGTTCACATCGGCGGCTTTGGGCGAAATGTACTCCAGCGTGGCTTGGAGGACGGTACCCTGCATGGCACCGATGGTCAGCACGACGGGCATGCCGGCGTGCAGGCGGCCGATGTCGGTTTCATCGACATTGCCCCGGAAGAGCATGTCGCCCATGTCGGCGACCGTGGCGATCGTGGTGCCGTCGTTGAAGGTGTTGGCCTGGATCACCGAGGTGCCCACTTTGACAGGCACGTCGAGGACAAGCCCGGTGATGGTGGCGCGAACCTGCGTGTTGGCCTCGGAAGCGTTGTAGCGCGATACGCCCTGCTTGACGATGTTCACCGCGTCGCGGGCGGCCTCCAGCTCGGCCTGCGCTTTGTTGAGCGTCGCCTCACTGTTCTCAAATTCCTCGCGCGAGATCACCTTGCGGTCGAAAAGCATGGTGTTGCGCTCGTGTTTGAGACGCGCATCGGTTAAGGCTATCTGGGCCACATCGACACGGCTTTCGGCTTCCGACAGCATAGATGCGTCGGGTATCACTTTGATCACGGCGATGACATCGCCTTCGTGCACCATGTCGCCCGGCTCTACATTGATTTTCGTGATGATGCCGGAAATCTGCGGCTTGATGAGTATTTCGTCGCGCGGCTCAATTGAACCGGTGAGCACTGTCGTCTGTTCGATGGTGCCGTTGTCGGGCGCCACTATCTCATACACGGCCGGTTTCTCTCCCGAGTTTATGAAGAGGAATACAAACGTGCCTATAAACACCAGGGCAATGGCGACCCATAGTAGAATCCGGAAGAATTTTTTCATATTTGTGATGACGTTTTGATGTTTCTTATCAGGTTGTTATTTATCGTTCAATGCTTCGATTGGCTTTATTTTCAGTGCTTTTATGGCCGGAACGATGCCGGCTGCCGTGCCGAGGATCACAAACACCACCGTGATGCCGACGGCGTTGGCAAACGACAGCTGGAAATGCGCCGACCCGAGCAGCGGATCGTAGGTCAGATTGTCGGCAACGGAGAGCACGACCACGGCGAAGATGATGCCCGCGATGCCGGCCACGGTGGTCAGCGCGGCGCTCTCCGACAGGATCTGGACGATGATGTCGCGCTGCTTCGCCCCGATGGCCCGGCGTATGCCTATCTCCAGCGTGCGCTCTTTCACGATGATCCACATGATGTTGCCGATGCCGATGATGCCGGCCAGCAGCGTGCCGACGCCTACAAACAGCGCCAGCAGGCTGATGCCCGTGAAGAGGTTCTCCACCATCTGAAACTGTTCGGAGATGTCCATGAAGCGGATGGCTTCGGTGTCGGTCGGCGCAACCGGATGGAAGGTGGTGTAAGCCTTGCGTATCACCGGCTCTATCTCTTTTGGCGAATGTCCGCTTTTGGCTGTGTAGATGAAGCCTTCAATGTCGGTGCCTTTATTATATGCGCGCCGCATGGTGGTGGAGGGGATGATGACGCTTTCATCCATTTTGGCCCCGATGCTCGCGTCGGCTGTCTGGCTTACGACGCCCACAACCATAAAATACACATTGTTGACCGACACATATTTGCCCACCGGATCCTCGTCGCCGAAAAGCTCGGCGGCAACCGAGCTGCCTATGACGGCCACTTTCCTTATCCGGGCGTCGTCGCTGGCGTTGAGCAGGCGTCCGGCGTTGACCACCGGAAGCTGTATCTTGAAATAGTCGCTCTCTACGCCGAGAATCTGCCGGGCTGTCGATTTGGTGCCGTAGGTCAAGGTTCCCATCTCGAATGAGAGTTTCGTCGACAGGTCGAGAACCTGCGAGGAGCGGCGAACAAACGCTACGTCATTGTCGTCCATCGGCCACATCATTCCCTTTTTGAAGCCGGCGTAGGCCTGGGTGGTGCGGCTCGGGAAGCAGGCGGCGAGGTTGGTGGCGAAGCCGTCGAAGTTGCGCATGAGCATGCCGCGCAGCCCCGAGGCGCCGCCCATCAGCATAGCCAGCATGGCAGTGCCCCAGAAGATGCCGAACGCGGTGAGAAACGTGCGAGTCTTGTTGCGCGACAGGGAGGCCCCTATCTCGCGCCAGTTGTCGGTGTCAAACAGATTATGCAGCATACTTGGATCGTTTCGTCGGGTTATTCATCGCGGAGTGCTTCTACCGGTTTCACTTTGGTTGCCTTGATTGCCGGGAAGAGTCCCGCCAGTGCTCCGGCTATGATGAGCACTACGGTGACCTGGAAAGCTGTCGACAGGTCGACTGTCGGGTCGCTCAGAAATTCCGCATCTTTCAGTATCATGGCTATCAGCGCCGTCACGGCCGTGCCCATCACTATGCCTATGTAGCCGAAGAGTGTGGTGATCACCACGCTTTCCGCCACAATCTGCATCAGGATGTTGCGCGGCTTGGCGCCGATGGCGCGGCGGATGCCTATCTCGTGGGTGCGCTCACGCACCGACACAAACATTATGTTGCTGACGCCAACGATGCCGGAGAGGAGGGTGAAGAGCCCGATCAGCCACACGGCAATCTGAAGTATGTTCATCGCCGTGAGCCCCGACATATAGTTGGTGAAGCGGTTCCAGGTGTAGATGCCGCTTTCATCGTCGGGATCGAAATCGTGAATGGCGGCCATCGTGCGGCGTATGTCGCGCTCGGCTTCCTCGCCGTCGGCCATGGTGGCCACGTGCTGTATCTTCACATCGGCCTGCGATACGGTGCCGTCGTCGCCCTTTATTGCCATGGCCGTGGTGAAGGGGATGTAGGTGCCGTTTTCCCATTCGTGATGATAGACGCCGATTATGCGCCACGACAGGCCGTAGGCGCTGACACGCTGCCCGAGTGCCGCTTCGGGCGAGCCGAAGAGTATCGAGGCGTTGTTGTCGTTGAGCACCATCACTTTGCGCTTGAGATCGAGGTCGCGCCGGTTGATGAACCGCCCGTAGAGCATCTCGATCTTGGCGCGTTTCTCTTCCTGCGGGAAGTGGCCGTAGAGGCTGCATGAGATGTATTCGTCGGCCGATGAGAGATAAGCCGAGTCGATGACTTTCGTCTGCCATACGTCGGCCACGTGGCGGCCGCCGTTTTCGGTGAGCTGTGGCTTGTCGGAGGTTTTTAATTCGATCTTTCGCCCCTCTTTATAGCCTTTGTAGGCCTTCGACGTGATGCCGGGCCACATAGAGATGACGCTCGACGTTTCGAGCGAGGCCATGTTGGTGAAGCCGTTGTAGACGCCGCGGCTCATGCCCAGCAGCACGATGAGCATGAAGATGCCCCATGCCACGGCAAATCCCGTCAGCGCGGTGCGCAGTTTGTTGCGCCGTAAGGTCTGGCCTATTTCCCGGAGAAGGTCTAACATTTGCTGGAGTTTTCAGAGGGTGCTTCCGTTGAGCCGGAGATGATGGTGCCGTCGGATATCCGGATTATCCGTCCGGTCTGGGCGCCGACGCCGGGGTCGTGAGTCACAAGCACGATGGTCATGCCCTGATCGTTGAGTTCGCGGAACACGTTCATCACTTCTTTCGAAGTGTGGGAGTCGAGTGCGCCGGTAGGCTCGTCGGCAAGGATTATCGACGGACGGGTGATGAGGGCGCGGGCTATGGCGACGCGCTGTTTCTGGCCGCCGACATCTCGGAGGGCAGATGGTGGGCGCGGTCGGCAAGCCCCATGCGCTCGAGCTGTTCCATCGCCATCATGTTGCGGCGCCGGCGCGGAATGCCCTGATAGTAGAGCGGCAGCGCCACATTTTCCACAGCGTCTTTGTAGTTGATGAGGTTGAACGACTGAAACACAAACCCTATCATGCGGTTGCGCAGCTCGGCGGCCCGGTTTTCGCTCAGATTCTTTATGAGCGTGCCGTCGAGGATATATTCGCCTGTGTCGTAGTTGTCAAGGATACCTATGATGTTGAGCAGTGTGGACTTGCCTGAGCCCGACGCTCCCATGATCGACACGAATTCGCCGCGGTCTATTTCGAGATTGATGCCTTTGAGCACGTGGAGCGGCACGGCGCCGGGGTAGGTCTTGTTGATGTCGTTGAGGCGGATGATCATTGCGATGTGGTGAATGACGGTGTTGTTGACGTTTTGTTATGTTAGACGCGGCAATGTCCCGAATAGTTACATTGCCGCGTGAAAAAATAGAATGATCCCGTCGGATTACTTCAGATTCTCCCGTATTCCGTGGAGATAATCGGCCATGGCCTGCGAATCGCGCTGCTCCACTATATCCTGAAGCTGAGCCAGTTGCTCGCGGATGCGCCGGAGCTGCTCGGGCGTGTTGGGGTTGAACAGGATTTCGGAGAGCAGGAAGTCGTCCTCGCTCATCAGTCCGCGGGCTATGGCGAGATGGCGCTTGAACGTGGTGCCCGGCGCGTCCTGATGCTTCATCACGGATGCAAAGACGAGTGTCGACGCAAACGGGATGGAGAGCGAGTAGGCTATCGTCTTGTCGTGCTGCTCAAAGCTGTAGTCAACGATGTTGAGGCCGAGGCGGCGGTAGATGTCGCGGAAAAAGAGGCGCGCCATGTGGTCGCCTTCGGTGATGATGATGGCGTTTTCGTTGGCCAGATTGCTGAGGGAGGCGAACGTGGGGCCGAACATAGGGTGGGTGGATGCGAACGGGTGGCCGCATTCGGCGTAGAATTCCGGCAGTCCGGTCTTCACGGATGCTATGTCGGAGAGTATGCAGTTGGCGGGGATGTGCGGCATCACCTGCCGGAAAGCGTCGAGCGTGTGGCGCACGGTGGCTGCGTTGATCACCATTTCGGCACCAAAGGCGTCGACCTGGTTGAGATCGTCAAACCGCTCCACCCCGTAGGTGAAGCGCAGACGGTCGGGGTTGGGGTCGTAGACGGCCACCTGATGTTCGGGCGAAAGAAGGTCGCAGAAGAAGGTGCCCATCTTGCCTGCGCCAAGAATCAGTAGTTTCATTTCTGTCGGTCGTTGATTATTTCAATCTGCTGGCGCACCGATTCGTCGTGGATGGCGAGCAGAACTGTTTTCAGAAAGTCGGGGCTCATGCCCATCTCTTCGCCGGCGCTGACGCGCGAGCGTATGACGTCGTTGTAGCGTCCGGCCTGGACGACAGGCATGCGGTGCTCTTTCTTGTAGCGTCCGATGTCGCGCGACACGCCCATTCGTTTCGACAGGATGTCGAGCAGCTCGTTGTCGATGCGGTCGATCTGCTGTCGGAGCAGCGTCAGGCTCTCGGTGGTCTGGTGCGAATCGCGGATCACGAGAGTGTTGAGGATGAAGTTGAGGATCTCCGGCGTCACTTGCTGTGCGGCGTCGCTCCATGCGTTGTCGGGGTCGCAGTGGCTTTCGATGATCAGGCCGTTGAAGCCCATGTCCATGGCCTGTTGCGCGAGCGGGGCTATGAGCTCACGCTTGCCGCCGATGTGCGAGGGGTCGCAGATGATAGGCAGGTCGGGATAGCGCAGACGCAGTTCGATGGGAATGTGCCACTGGGGCACGTTGCGGTAGATGTGCTTGCCGTAGGTGGAGAAGCCGCGGTGTATGGCTCCGAGGCGGCGGACGCCGGCGTTGTAGATGCGCTGGAGGGCGCCGACCCACAGTTCAAGGTCGGGATTCACCGGATTCTTCACGAGCACCGTGAGCTCTTCGGCGCGGCCGGAGGCTTTCAGCGTGTCGGCTATCTCCTGCATGGCGAAGGGGTTGGCCGAGGTGCGGGCGCCTATCCAGATGATGTCGACGCCGGCGGCGAGCGCTTCTTTCACGTGGCGCTTGTTGGCTACTTCGGTGGAGGTGTACATGCCGGTTGCTTCGCGGACGTCGCGGAGCCATTCGAGTCCGGGAGCGCCGACGCCTTCGAAGCCGCCCGGCTTGGTGCGCGGTTTCCAGATGCCGGCACGGAATATGCGGATGCCGTTGGAGGAGAGCTGACGGGCGGTGTCCATCACCTGATCGCAGGTCTCGGCACTGCACGGGCCGGCGATGATGAGCGGTTTGGAGGGGTCGATGCCCGGAAATGTTATGGGTTGGAGATCTTTCATTTGTTCCTTTGTTGATTGTGTAGGGTGATGCGCTGTAAGGCGCGTCTGAGATTTTCTTCAGTGGCGCATAGCGAGATGCGGATATAGCGTTCGCCGTTGGATCCGAAGATGAATCCGGGGGTGATGAACACGCCGGCTTCATAGAGCAGTCGGTCGGCCATAGCTTCCGACGAAGGCTCGTCGTCGGGGATGCGTCCCCAGAGGAAGAGGCCGCGCTGGGCAGGGTCGAAGCGGCAGCCGAGGGCATCCATGATCTGTTCGGCGATGACACGACGGCCGGCGTATGTGGCGTTGACCGAGTCATACCATTGCTGAGGTGCTTCGAGAGCACGGGCGGCTGCCATCATCATCGGCCGGAACTGGCCGCTGTCGATGTTGGATTTCACTTTCAGGACCCATCCGACGAAGGTGGGGTTGGAGGTGAGCATGGCCATACGCCATCCGGCCATGTTGTGGCTTTTGCTGAGCGAGTTGAGCTCTATGGCTATCTCTTTGGCACGCGGCGTCTGCATGATGCTCAGGGGCCGGTCGTTGAGGATGAAGCTGTAGGGGTTGTCGTGGGCTATCACAATGCCGTGGCGCAGACCGAAATCGATCAGGCGTTCGAAGACCTCCTTAGTGGCCGGTGTGCCGGTGGGCATGTGGGGATAGTTGGCCCACATCAGTTTCACGCCGGTGAGATCCATGCGCTCGAGGGCATCGAAGTCGGGCTTCCAGCCATTCTCTTCGGTGAGGTCGTAGGTGTGGATGCGGGCTTGCGCAAGACGGCTTGCCGACGCATAGGTGGGGTAGCCGGGGTTGGGTATGAGCACGCCGTCGCCGGGATTGAGGAAGGTGAGCGACAGCTGTAGGACGCCCTCTTTCGAGCCTATCAGCGGCAGGATCTCTTTGTCGGGGTCGAGCGTCACGCCGTAGTGGTGCGCATACCATCGGGCATAGGCCTGACGGAGCTGGGGGAGGCCGGTGGAGGGCTGATAGCTGTGGGTGTCGTCGCGGCGGGCGTTTTCACAAAGGGTTTCGATGACTTCGGCCTGAGGCGGACGGTCGGGGCCGCCGATGCCGAGCGAGATGATGTCGCGGCCTTCGGCGTTGAGGCGTGCCACTTCGCGCAGGCGTTGCGAGAAGTAGTATTCACGGATCTCACCGACGCGGTCGGCCGGTATGATTGTGGGGGCGGGGATTTCGTTTTCAGATTTCATTGAGGCACTGGCTGTATTCTCCAAGAATTTTCAAATCGGTGATGAGCGGACGCACGGCATCGATGGCTTTGAGATAGCGTGCGTAGCTTTTGAAGGTGAGGTCGACGTAGAAGCGGTATTCCCATTCGCGCCCGATAATGGGCATCGACTGGATTTTCGAGAGGTTCATGTCGTAGAACGAAAGGATCGTCAGCACTTTCGACAAGGCGCCCTGGGTGTGTGGCAGGGTGAAAGCCACCGACGATTTGTCGAGCAGATCCTGCCGCGGACGCAGTGAATCGGCTGCGAGAGGGTCGGCAAGGATGAGGAAGCGCGTGAAGTTGCGTTTGTTGGTCTCGATGCTTTCGGCGAGGATGTCGAGCCCGTAAAGTTCGGCGGCATAACGGCCGCAGATCGCGGCATGACCCGTGAGATTCTCCTGAGCTATCATGCGTGCGCTGCCTGCGGTGTCGAAGCACTCGGCAATCTTTATCGCGGGATGGGCGCGGAGAAACTGCTCGCACTGCATCAACGCCATGGGATGGGAGTTGACTTCGGTGATGTCGGCTATAGTCTGGCCGGGGAGGGCGGCAAGGACATGGGAGATGCGCATCTTGTGTTCGCCTACGATGGTGAGCGAGCTGCGGCGCAGCAGTTCATGGTTCTGAAGCAGCGCGCCGGCTATGGTGTTCTCGATGGCCATGATGCCAATGACAGCCGGATCGGTGTCGAGGCGCTCGAACATCGAGTCGAATGTGGCACACGGGATCACCTCCACTTCGTCGGCGCCGTTGCTCCTCGCCTGGAAGTAATCGCGGGCCGCCGCATCGTGGTAGCATCCTTCGATACCTTGTATGGTCACTAATCGTTTCATTTCGTCGTATTGTAATCTCCGATAGCTTGTTTACGGTTTAAAAAGTGAATCCCGGGCTTATGTGAGTCCGGGATTCTGCATTATCAATGGTTTCAGATTGTGCGATCATCATGACACGCGGGCACCCGGTTTTATTCCGTAGAAATAAAATCCATAATAACGGTATGCATAAAATCGTGTCATATTGATGGCAAAGTTAATGTTAATTTTTACAATTGCAAAGGAATGATGCGGATTTAACACAAATTGCAATGATTTTTGACGTTTTGCCTTAACTGATATTATAGAGACGGCTCTGACTGAATCATCCGAGGATCTCGGCAATCGCCTCCGAGACAGTGAGCAGTTTCTGTTCGCCGGTGGTCATGTTCTTAAGGGTGAGCTTGTTGTGTGATAGCTCCGATTCGCCCACGATCGCCACGTAGGGGATGGCGAGTGCGTCGGCGCGGCCCATCTGCTTTTTCATCTTGGCGGCATCGGGATAGATTTCGGCACGGATTCCGGCGGCGCGCACCTCCTTGAGCATTTTCATGGAGGCTGTGGCTTCGGCGGGGCCGAAGTTGGTGAACATCAGCTGGGTGCCGGTCGTTGCATCTTTGGGGTAGAGGTCGAGGGCGTTGAGCACGTCGTAG
>URWH01000069.1 GCA_900551515.1 uncultured Porphyromonadaceae bacterium | reverse complement strand
GCCGGCGTTCCGCCGCTCCACCTCATCGACCGCGACGGCATCATCCGCCCGATGGTCGACATGACTGGCCGCTTCTATCTGCTCAGCGACCTCGACCCGAAATTTGTGGAGACGATGGTCGACGTTGAGGCCTACACCCCGTGGCAGGGCAAGTATGTGAAAAACGCCTACGACCCGACGAAGACCGACAAAGACGAGACACTCGACATCGAGATATGCATGTGGCTCAAGCAGAACGACAAAGTGTTCAAGATTGAGAAGCACGTGCACAGCTATCCTCACTGCTGGCGCACCGACAAGCCGGTGCTTTACTACCCGCTCGACAGCTGGTTTATCCGCACCACGGCCGTGCGCGAGCGACTGATGAAGCTCAATGAAGGCATCAAATGGAAACCGCAGTCGACCGGCACGGGCCGCTTCGGCAAATGGCTCGAAAACCTTCAGGACTGGAACCTGTCGCGCAGCCGCTACTGGGGCACCCCGCTGCCGATCTGGCGCACCGAAGATGCAGCCGAAGAGCTATGCATCGACAGCGTGGAGATGCTCTACAACGAAATAGAGAAAGCCGTGGCCGCCGGCCTGATGAAATCGAATCCCTACAAGGACCGCGGTTTCGTGCCCGGCGACTATTCGAAGGCCAACTATGAGAAGATCGACCTCCACCGCCCCTACGTCGACGACATCGTGCTTGTTTCGCCGACGGGCCGCCCGATGCACCGCGAGAGCGACCTCATCGACGTGTGGTTTGACAGCGGCTCGATGCCCTACGCCCAGATCCACTATCCGTTTGAAAACAAAGAGGGACTGGACAGCGGCGAGCTCTATCCGGCCGACTTTATAGCCGAGGGTGTCGACCAGACACGCGGATGGTTCTACACGCTGCATGCCATCGCCGGCATGGTGTTTGACTCCGTGGCCTACAAAGCCGTGATTTCCAACGGCCTGGTGCTTGACAAAGACGGCAACAAGATGTCGAAACGTCTGGGCAACGCCGTCGATCCGTTCGGCGCCATCGAGAAATACGGTTCCGATCCGCTGCGCTGGTACATGATCAGCAACTCATCACCGTGGGACAACCTCAAGTTCGACCCCAGCGGCGTCGTTGAAGTGTCGCGCAAATTCTTCGCCACACTCCACAACACATATTCGTTCTTCGCGCTCTATGCCAACGTCGACGGCTTCGACAACTCGCAACCGCAGATACCGGTGTCGGAGCGGCCGGAGATCGACCGCTGGATCATCTCGCTGCTCAACACGCTCATCAAGACCGTCGACGAAGCGCTCGCCGACTATGAGCCCACTAAGGCAGCCCGCGCCATCAGCGAATTTGTCAACGACAACCTCTCCAACTGGTATGTCCGCCTCAACCGTAAGCGTTTCTGGGGCAAAGAAATGGACGCCGACAAGCTGGCCGCCTATCAGACGCTCTACACCTGCCTCGAAACCGTAGCGTTGCTCATAGCTCCGATCGCCCCGTTCTACGCCGACCGCCTCTATGCCGACCTTACTTCCGTGACTAAGGGCAACACCGAATCGGTGCATCTGAAACTGATGCCGAAAGCCGATGAATCGGCCATCGACACCGACCTCGAAAACCGCATGCACCTTGCCCAGCAGATCACCTCGATGGTGCTCTCGCTGCGCCGCAAAGCCGACCTGAAAGTGCGTCAGCCGCTGCACCGCATCATGATCCCGGCCGTAGACGAGGCACAGCGTGCCGCCATCGAATCGATGAAGGACCTGCTGCTCACCGAGGTCAACGTCAAAGAGCTCGAGATGGTCGATGCCGACTCGGGCGTGCTGGTGAAACGCGTGAAACCCGACTTCAAGAAGCTCGGTCCGAAATTCGGCAAGCTCATGAAACAGGTGGCCGCCGCCATCCAGCAGATGAGTCAGGCCGACATCGCACAGATGGAACGCGAAGGCAAAGTGACGCTCAGCGTCGACGGCACCGACGCCGTGATCGACCTCGCCGACGTGGAAGTGATCTCGGAAGATATCCCCGGCTGGCTCGTGGCCAACGAAGGCAATGTGACCGTAGCCCTCGACATCACGCTCACCGACGAGCTCCGCAACGAAGGCATAGCCCGCGACATCGTCAACCGCATCCAGAACATCCGCAAGAACCGCGGATATGAGATAACCGACAAGATCACGCTCACATTCGGCACCGAGGCGCCCTGCCGCGCTGCCGTAGAGCTCTACGGCGAATACATTGCCCGTCAGGTGCTTGCCGCCGAAATCTCGTTTGAGGACAATGTGGCCGAAACGGATTCCGACGTGGAAGTGCTCGATCTCGACGTCATGAACATACCTGTGAAAATCGCCTTAAACAAATAAACCACTGTCTGTCAACCACTAAAACAACTATGCAACCATGAGTGAGAAAACCAGATATTCCGACGAAGAGCTTCAGGAATTCAAGGAACTGATCCTGGAGAAGCTGGCCAAAGCCCAGCGCGACTATGAACTGCTGAAAGCCGATGTGACCAACACGGAAGGCAACGACATCGCCGACACATCGCCCACGTTCAAGGTGCTTGAAGAGGGCGCCACCACTCTCAGCAAAGAGGAGTCGGGACGCCTGGCGCAGCGTCAGATGAAATTCATACAGCATCTGCAGGCCGCACTCGTGCGCATCGAAAACAAGACCTACGGCATCTGCCGCGAGACCGGCAAGCTGATACCGAAGGAACGACTGCGCGCCGTGCCCCACGCAACACTCAGCGTTGACATCAAGAAACGCCAGAACGGCAAGTAGAGACAGCCCCCTCACGACTCATCTATCCGCATCAGCAAAATGAAAATTTCCAAAGGCATGCTGGCCACGCTGATCATCGCCGCGGTGATCATCATTGACCAGATTCTCAAAATATGGGTCAAGACCCACTTCTACCTCGGCGAAGAGGTGGTGATCACCGACTGGTTCCGCCTGCTGTTCATCGAGAACAACGGCATGGCTTTCGGCATGGAGCTCGGGCCCAAACTGTTTCTCACGCTGTTCAGGCTCTGTCTGGCAGGCGTGCTGATATGGTACATCTGGAAAATCAAGGACTCGGCGTGCGTGCGCACCGGCTATATAGTGAGCCTTGCGCTGATTGTGGCGGGAGCGATAGGCAATATCATCGACTGCATGTTCTACGGCCTGATATTCAACGCTCCGCTGCCGCCCGAAACGGCAGTGCTCTTCCCGGCAGACGGCGGCTACGGCACGCTGTTCCACGGACGCGTCGTCGACATGCTCTATTTCCCGCTCTTCTCGTTCACATGGCCCGACTGGGTGCCTTGGGTAGGCGGAGAGGTGTTTGAGTTTTTCAAGCCGATATTCAATTTTGCCGATGCCGCCATCACCGTCGGCATCCTGATGATGATATTTTTCTATCACAAACAGATCATGTCGCCCTCGCAGTTCGAAGCCGAATGTGCCGCTGTTGGCAAACCGGCCGACGGCGACGACAGCGACAGAAACGCTACCGGCGAATCCGGAGAATGACCGATGAGACTATTTTCGCGCATATTGCCATGGCTTACCGTGGGGCTGCTGATGCTCACGGCATGCACCGGCGTGCCCGACAACATCATACAGCCCGAGCAGATGTCGCGGCTGCTTGCCGACATCCACATCGGCGAGAGCGTAGTGGAGAACAACCAGTCGAAATTTCCCACCGACTCGGCCAAACGCGCCTTCAAGCAGGCCATCTATGCCAAGAACGGTGTGACGTCGGCCGAAGTAGACTCGTCGCTCAGATGGTATGGCTATCACATGGACAAATATGTGGAGGTCTACGACCGCACTATCGAGATGCTCGACGACGAAATTGCGGTTGCTCAAAAACGCGCCGGTTCCACTGCCACGGCAACCAACTCCAGCAGCTCGATAGCCATGGAGGGCGACTCGGTGGATGTGTGGTACGACGTGCGGTTCCGCCCGTTCGCCTCCAATCTGCCGAGCGACATCATACCGTTTGTGCTGCGCACCGAGCCCAACTGGGAGCGCGGCGACGTCTACACGTTCCGCTCGAAATTCACGGGCAACTCCCGTCAGGCTCATTTCAATGTGGCCGTGGAATACAGCGACGGCTCGATCGAGACGTCATCGGCCAACCTCATCGGCGACGGCTGGCATGAAGTGAAATTCGCCCTCGACTCCACCCGTCAGGCACGTGAAATCTACGGCACGCTGCAGTATGCCGGGCCGCGCGGCGAGACATCGTTTGTCGACTCGATATCCCTCATCCGCACCCGCTGGAAACCGTCGAACCCCTCACTCCGCACCGGCACCAGGAACTTCCGGAACAAGCCTCAGCCCAAGCAAAGCAAATAACGGCTGCCCCAACGCCTCACCTACATCATGGAGCGGATCTACGCACACCGGATAATCTACCGCGGAAACGCCTACGACAATCATGTGATAGAGCTGTCGGACGACGGACGCGTGTGTCTGTTCCCCTTTACGGGCGAGATACATTCCACCCGCTTCATACCGGGCACTGTGGAGGTGAGCGCAGGAGGCGATCCGCCGCATCTTCAAGCCAAAGCACAAAAATCGGGAAATTAGTTTGTGGAATTATTTGCCACTTTTGTAGATAAACAATACATTTGTGCGAATAATAGACCACAATCGTAACCGAAATGAAAAGTCGAGGCCGCAAAGAGACGGATGCATTTGACAGCAAAGCATTTACAACTGAAAATCAAGATAAGGACAACAGCAAACCGACCGTCAGCGCCAACGAAGGCCGACAGTCGGCCATCACATGGCTGAACCGGAGGCCCGGAACGGCCGGAAGCAGGGTCTGGGACATCGGGCTGAAACTGATTGTGCTCACGGTGGCGCTCGGAGCGATCCTGCGCGTGGTGATGATAATCATGACCGGGCCGACGGAGCTGGCGCTCACCTTCTGGCAATATGCCGGCGCTTTCGCAATAGGCGCAGTAAACGATGCGGCGTTCGCCACGCTGTCGCTGATATTCATAATGATCTACTGCCTCACCGCCGGCAACTGGAAATACGGGCGCGTGGCCCGCTGGGTGGTTCTTGGCGTGCTCTGCTGCTCCGGAGCGTATGTGGCGTGGCTCAGTCCGTGGCTGAGAGAGTTCAATGCCGGGCTGTGGCGGGTGCTTTCGATTGTGATGCTCTATTGGGTTGTCACGTTCGGGCTGCGGGTGTTCGTTCCGCGGATGCGCCGCGGATGGACGCGCATGTGGATGGCCGTGATACTCTACATCTATGTGGGCGTGGCGCTGCTCAACAGCGTGGGAGAATATTTCTTCTGGAACGAATTTGCCGTGCGCTACAACTTCATCGCCGTCGACTATCTGGTGTACACCTCCGAGGTGATAGGCAACATCCTTGAATCGTATCCCATAGTGCCGCTGTCGCTCATTCTGCTCGCCGTGACCGGCGTGCTCACATGGGCTCTTTTCCGGCGCGATATCCGGAAGAGCGACGACCTCTACGCAGGCGGCCGCAAATGGCTCGCGGCACTGGTCTACGCCGCCGCAGCGGGCTTAGCCACAGCATGGCTCGCGCTGTCGGCCTCGTGGCAGCAGTCGGAAAACGTGTACTACAACGAGCTGCAGGCCAACGGGCCGGTGCGTTTTTTCGACGCCTTCATGAAAAACCGCCTCGACTATAAGAAATTCTACATCACGCTGCCCGACGGCGAGGCTGCCGCGATAGTGCGCGGTATCTACGGCTCGGAGGGACGCAACGAGCGGACGATAGCGACAGACAGCATCGTGAGCACGCCCAACATCGTGCTCATCACCATGGAGAGCATGAGCGCCGACTACATGGAGCGGTTCGGCAACAAGGCCGGGCTGACGCCCAACCTCGACTCGCTCTACCGCCGGTCGGTGGCCTTCGACCGGATGATAGCGTGCGGCAACCGCACGGTGCGCGGCCTTGAAGCGCTCACGCTGAGCATACCGCCGTCGGCCGGGCAGAGCCTAATAAAGCGGCCGGAGCAGAAAGAGCGGCGCAGCATCGGCAGCGTGCTTCGCGAAAGGGGCTACCGCACGATGTTTTTCTACGGCGGCAAGAGCTATTTCGACAATATGGGGCCGTTTTTCGCCGGCAACGGCTATGAGGTGATCGACAAAGACAGCTACAAGCCCGAGGAGATCAAGTTCAGCAACATCTGGGGCGTGTGCGACGAGGATTCCTACGACCGCATGCTCACCGACCTCGACGCCACAGCGCGCGAGGGGAAGCCGTTTTTCGCCCACATGATGACCATCAGCAACCACCGGCCTTACACATACCCCGAAGGGCGCATCGCCATCCCGCCGACGAGCAAGTCGCGCGAGGGTGGAGTGATGTATGCCGACTATGCGCTGGGGCGTTTCATGCGCATGGCGGCCCGGAAGCCATGGTTTGACAACACCGTGTTCGTCATCGTGGCCGACCACTGCGCCTCGAGCGCCGGCGGCACGGAGCTGCCGCTCGAAAAATATCACATCCCGGCACTCATCTATGCTCCGCGGCTGTTTGCCCCGCGGACAGTAGAGCAGACGGTGTCGCAGATCGACATAATGCCCACGCTGCTGTCGATGCTCGGGATGGGCTACCGGTCGACCTTCTACGGCACCGACGTGCTCTCCGAGAGCTATCAGCCGCGCGCTTTTCTGGCCACATATCAAGACTTGGGCTATCTGCAGGGCGACACGCTGACGGTGCTGTCGCCGGTGAAGCGGGTGCGCCAGTTTGTGATAGCGCCGACGGAGGAGAACAAGCTGCACACCGTTGCGGCAGAGACCGTCGATTCGGCACTCGTGCGCCGTGCGGCGGCCATGTATCAGACCGCGGCCGAGTGGACCGACTGAGAGCGCGATAATAGTTTAGTAGTTCGATGCCTTCCGGTAGAGGATCACGGCTATGACGGCATAGACGAAGTTGGGAATCCACATGGCTATGGCGGGCGAGGTGTAGCCCGACACGGCGAAGGTGGAGGTGACGGTCATGAACAGGATGTAGCTGAAGCTGAGCACGAGTCCGATGCCGATGTTGATGCCCATGCCGCCCTTGACCTTGCGCGAGGAGAGCGACATGCCGATGACCGTGAGGATGAATGCCGCGGCCGTCATGGCGAATCGGCGGTGATATTCGATCTCGAAGTCCTTGATGTTGGCCACGCCGCGCTCTTTCTGACGGACGATATATCCGTTGAGGTCGGGGGTGGTCATGGTTTCGTGATCGTTTTTGGAAATGAGGAAGTCGCGCGGCTCGATGGGGATGACGGTGTCGAGTTTGGCGCCGCGCACAATCTCTTCGCGGTTGCCTTTGAATTTGCGGATCATATAGTCGCGCACCTGCCAGTTGTGGAGCGAGTCGTAGCGGATGATCTGTGCCGTGAGGCGCGACACGAGCTTTTTGTCCTCAAACGATTCAAGAGAGAATTTGTAGCCTGTCTTGGTGTTGCTGTCGTAGCGGCTCATATAGGCTATCTCGCCTTTGGCCACCTGGAGCTGGATGTTTGAGCCGTATTCCACGCGCTTGTTTTTCACATAGGTGTTGGTGAAATTGATGCGCTTGACGTTGGCGGGGGGGATGACGTAGGCGCTGAGCACGTAGGTGGCGGCGGCGATGACGGTGGCCGATATCAGATAGGGGCGCATGAGGCGGCGGAAGCTCATGCCCGACGAGAGCATGGCGATGATCTCGGAGTTGTCGGCGAGCTTCGACGTGAAGAAGATCACGGCTATGAACGTGAAGAGGGGGCTGAACTGGTTGGCGAAGTAGGGCAGGAAGTTGAGGAAGTAGTCGAAAAGCGTGGCTTTGAGTGGTGCTTTGAGGAAGGCGTCGAGCTTTTCGTTGACGTCGAACATCACGGTGATGGCCAGGATCAAAATGATGGCGAAGATATATGTGCCAAGAAATTTCTTGATTATATATCGGTCGAGTATCTTGAATGGCGGATGGAGTTTGAGCATGTTGCGATGTCGGGGGTGGGTGGGTTGGATGATGACTGATGTTTTGTCGTTGGCTGTTAACGGGGTGGATGGCTGAGGGGTCAGAGACGGCCGGTGACGCGCTGCACCATGTCGGCTTTCCATGCGGGGAAGTCGCCGGCGAGGATGTGACGCCGTGCTTCGCCCACGAGCCAGAGATAGAAGGCAAGGTTGTGGATCGAGGCTATCTGCATGGCCAGCAGCTCCTGGCTGATGAAGAGGTGGCGGAGGTAGGCGCGGGAGTATACGCGGTCGACGTAGCTCGGACCGTCGGGATCGATGGGCGAGAAATCGTCGGCCCATTTCTTGTTGCGCATGTTCATGATGCCGTCTTTGGTAAACAACATCCCGTTGCGTCCGTTTCGGGTAGGCATCACACAGTCGAACATATCGACACCGCGTTCAATGCCTTCCAGGATGTTTACCGGAGTCCCGACTCCCATCAGATAGCGAGGCTTGTCTTTGGGAAGAATACCGTTCACCAGCTCAATCATCTCGTACATCTTGTCTACGGGCTCGCCCACAGCCAGACCGCCAATGGCATTACCGTCAGCACCTTTGGAGGCAACAAACTCTGCCGACTGCTCACGGAGGTCGCGATAGACACAACCCTGCACAATAGGGAATAAGGATTGCTGGTAGCCGTACTTAGGTTCCGTTTCATTGAAACGCTTGATACAGCGGTCCAGCCAGCGATGTGTCAATCCCAGTGATTTTTTGGCATATTCGTAGTCCGAATCCCCTGGAGGACATTCATCAAAGGCCATCATGATATCTGCACCGATAGTACGTTCTATATCCATCACCTTCTCCGGCGTAAAGATATGCTTGCTGCCGTCGATGTGCGAACGGAATTCCGCACCTTCTTCGCGTAACTTGCGGATACCGGACAACGAGAATACCTGGAAACCGCCGCTGTCTGTCAGCATAGGACGGTCAAAGCCGTTGAACTTATGCAGTCCACCGGCTTTCTCTATCACTTCCAGTCCCGGACGCAGATAAAGATGATAGGTATTACCCAATATAATCTGCGCCTTTATATCCTCTTTCAGCTCAGG
>URWH01000068.1 GCA_900551515.1 uncultured Porphyromonadaceae bacterium | reverse complement strand
CATCAGGCGGTGGAGCGCAAGCTCCCACTTGCCGTGGTACACCAGATCGTTCCACTCCGGGATGAGGTTGTTCAGCGGACAGCCGGAGGCCATGCCGCCGATCATCATGCCCGCCTGACAGAAGGGCACGCCGCAGTCCATGCAGCGGGCGGCCTGCGTCTGCTGCTGCTCCCGCGAGAGCCAGATGTGGAACTCGTTAAAATTTTCAAGGCGCTCCAGCGGCGCAACGTCCGTGCTGGTCTTGCGCGCATAATCCATAAATCCTGTTGTCTTACCCATGCTGCTGCCCCTCCTTACTTATGCTTCTGCACTGCATAGAATGCTTCGATCTGTGCCTGCTCGCCGTCCAGACCACGCTCCTCTACCGAGGCAATGACCCGCAGCATCCGGTCGTAATCGTAAGGCAGCACCTTTTTGAATTTGGGCAGGAACGCACTGAAATTATCCAGGATCTCTTTGCCGCGCGGAGAGCCGGTGGCCTCCACATGGGCGCGAATCAGCTCCTTCAGGGTGGCAACATCGTACTTATGCTCCACCGGCTCAAGGCTGACGGTCTCCTTGTTCACGCGCTGGTAGAAGTCCCAGTTCTCGTCCAGTACATAGGCGATGCCGCCGGTCATGCCGGCTGCAAAGTTCTTGCCGGTCTGGCCCAGCACGACCACCGTGCCGCCGGTCATGTACTCGCAGCCGTGGTCGCCCACGCCCTCCACAACGGCGGTAGCACCACTGTTGCGCACGGCGAAGCGGCTCACGCTGAGCATCACGCCGAAAGCGATGGATGTGACCAGAATGGAGCTGCCGCCCTTGGAGATGAGAGGCAGCGGCTGCCCCGACACGGGGATAACGCCCGTGACGATGCATATGTGGAACAGGGCCTGGAACACGATGACCAATGCCATGCCGATGACCAGCAGCGCCGGGAACGCCCTGGAGCATTTGGAGGCTATGGCGCTGGCCCTTGCCAGCAGCCACAGATAGAGCGCGAGGATGAAGAGGCCGCCTATGAGTCCGGTTTCCTCGACCACGATGGAGTAGATGTAGTCGGTGAAAGCGAGGGGGAGTCGCGATGTCTCGCGCGAGTTGCCGGGGCCGACGCCAACCATGCCTCCGTGAGCCTGCGCCATGTAGCCGAGCATTTCCTGACGGTTGTCGCTCGTGAGCTCCTGCTTGTATTTCGGCTCGCCGCTGCCCCAGAAGTTGCTCAGACGGTCGCTCCACACGTTGACGCGCGAACCGCTCTCGGAGCCGTCGGCCGTCAGCTCGGTCTGCTCTTTTTCCGATGAGCCGCGCACATGCTGATAGATCAGATAGGCGCCGAAGCACATGCCGTAGAATACCAGCACGAAAAACATCTTGCGGAACGTGGTGCCGCCGATAAGCATCATCGACAGGCTTATGCTCATGAGCAGGAGCGTGTTGGTGAGGCCCTGCGGGACGAGCATGATGCAGAAAAAGAGGATGATGCCGGCCGTCCACCGGACGCCGGCGTCGGACACGCCACCCCCTTTGAGCTGCGTGCGCGAAAGGATCAGAGCCAGCATCATGGCGGCCGAAATCTTCAGGAATTCCGACGGCTGGATGGAGAAGAAAAAGAAATGGAAGCTGCGGCGGGCGCCGTTGATGTATTCACCGAAGAATATGGTGTAGATCATCATGCCGATGCTCACAAACGTGAACAGCACGATCCATTTCGGGAATTTCTGGTAGGGGGTGCGCTGGAGGAAGTAGATGATACCGAATCCGGCGAGCAGCATGGCAGCATGGCGCACGATAGTGCCGTAGACGCCCATGCCGGCCTCGGCCACCTCGCGCGAAGAGGCGCTGTAGAGCTCGACGACGGAGATGATCACCAGCAGGATGTAGATACCCCACAGGTGCTTGTCGCCTTTGGCCACGGGCGCGAATTTCGAGGCGGCCGCGGAGGGTTCGGCCGCGGAGGGTGCGTTGTTGTATGTCGGAGCGGTTGAATCCATCAGCAGGTTTTGGATTTGAGAGCGTTGACGGCATCCTTGAACATGGTGCCGCGCTCTTCATAGGAGTGGAACAGATCGAAGCTCGCGCAGCAGGGCGAGAGGAGCACGGTGTCGCCGGGGGCGGCATAGGCCTTGGCCTGCGCCACGGCCTCGTCGAGCGAGTGGGTGTCGGCGATAGCCGGCACTTTGCCGGTGAAGAAATCAAGGAGCTTGGCGTTGTCCTTGCCCATGCACACGATGGCCTTCACCTTGCGCTGAACCAACGGCTCGATCTCGGTGTAGTCGTTGCCCTTGTCCTTACCGCCGAGGATAAGCACCACGGAGGGATCGGGAGTCGACGGCATGCTTTCGAGGGCATACCAGCAGGAGTTGACGTTGGTGGCCTTGGAGTCGTTGATGTAGCGGACGCCGTCGATGTCGGCAACGAATTCCAGACGGTGCTCTACGCCTTCAAAGTTGGAGAGGGCGCGGCGGATATCGTCCTTGCGTATGTTGAGCAGGCAGGCCGAGAGGCCGGCGGCCATGGAGTTGTAGAGGTTGTGGAGGCCGTTGAGCGACAGCTCGGCACGCGGCATCACCATGGAGGTGTCGGGGGTGTCGAGCACCAGTTCGTCGCGGTCGTCGACATAGGCGCGGGTGTCGCGCTCTACATGCTCGGCGAAGGGATACATGCGGGCTTCGGTGGTAATCTGCCGCAGCTGTGCCTCGATGACGGGGTCGTCCTGCCAGAAGATGAAGGCATCTTCGGGGGTGAGGTTGTTGAGGATGCGGAACTTGGCGTTGATATAGTTCTGCATCTTATAGTCGTAGCGGTCGAGATGGTCGGGGGTGATGTTGAGCAGCACGGCCACGTTGGCTTTGAAATCATACATGTTTTCGAGCTGGAAACTCGAGAGCTCGATGACGTAGACGTCGTGATGCTCGCGCGCCACCTGGAGTGCGAGACTCTTGCCTACGTTGCCGGCCAGACCCACGTTTATTCCGGCGTCGTGGAGTATATGATAGGTGAGCATCGTAGTGGTGGTCTTGCCGTTGCTGCCGGTGATGCACACCATTTTGGCGTCAGTGTAGCGTCCGGCGAGCTCTATTTCGGAGATGACGGGGATGCCGCGTTCGGCAATGGCCTGCATGACAGCCGATGTCGGGGGTATGCCGGGGCTCTTCACCACCTCGTCGGCGTTGAGGATGCGGTCCATCGAGTGATGGCCGTGCTCCCATTCGATGCCTTCGGCGTCGAGCACGGCGGCGTAGCGCGGAGCCACGCTGCCGGAGTCGGAGAGGAACACGTCCATGCCCTTATCTTTAGCCAGGATGGCTGCGCCGACGCCGCTTTCGCCGCCGCCGAGCACCACGAGGCGCTTGTTTTTCTCTGTCTTGTTAACCATAATAATATATTATCTGATCTTAAGCGTAACGAATGTGACAATAGCGAGAAGGATGCCGATGATCCAGAAACGGGTCACGATTTTCGATTCGGGAATCGGCTGATAAGGCGCGCGGATGAGCGCGTCGCTTTTTGAGCCGTCGATCTGGAAGTGGTGGTGCAGCGGCGTCATCTTGAAGATGCGCTGCGGCTTTCCGGTGCGGCGGCGGGAGAATTTGTACCACAGCGTCTGCATGATCACCGAGAGATCCTCGATGAAGAAGATGGCGCAGAGGATGGGGATGAGCAACTCCTTGCGGATGAGTATCGCGAAAACGGCGATGATACCGCCGATGGTGAGGGAGCCGGTGTCGCCCATAAACACCTGTGCGGGATAGGTGTTGTACCAGAGGAATCCGATGAGGGCGCCGATGAAAGCGGCCATGAACACCACGAGCTCACCGCTGTCGGGAATGAACATGATGTTGAGGTAGGCCGAATAGACTATGTTGCCGCCGAGATATGCCATGATGGCGAGTGCCACCCCGATGATGGCCGAGGTGCCAGTGCACAGGCCGTCGAGGCCGTCGGTGAGGTTTGCGCCGTTGGAGGTGCCGGCCACAACGAAGATGGTGACGAGGATGAAAGCTATCCAGCCGCCGGTTTCGGCATCGTCGCCCATCCAGCCCGTGAGCCAGGCGTAGTCGAAGTTGTTGTTTTTGACAAAGGGGATGGTGGTCTGCGGTGCCTTGATGTTTTCGCCGTTGTAGGTCACAACCATCTCGGTGCCTTCAGTGCCGCCGGCAACGGTGGTTTCGATGTTTTCCTGCATCACGATCTTCGGGCTGAGCCACATTGTCAGGCCCACGATGAGGCCGAGGCCCACCTGACCGATGATCTTGAACTTGCCGCTCATGCCGTCTTTGTTGTGACGCTTGATCTTGAGATAATCGTCGAGAAACCCGAGGATTCCGAGCCACACGGTGGCAACGATCATCAGTATCATGTAGACGTTGGAGAGGTTGCCTACGAGCAGACACGGCACGAGTATGGAGATGATGATGATGATGCCGCCCATGGTGGGGGTGCCTGTTTTTTCGAGCTGCCCCTGAAGGCCGAGGTTGCGGACTATCTCGCCCACCTGCATCATCTGCAGACGGTCGATGATACGGCGTCCGAACACGAGAGCGATGAAAAGAGCCAGCAGCATTGCCATTCCGGAGCGGAACGTGATGTAGTCCATCAGACGCGCGCCGGGAAATCCGACATCCTGCAGCTGTTTGAAAAGGAAATATAACATGATCAATTAATGACTGGCTTTCTGAATATGAAGCCGGCGGGAGAGGGCGGCCGGACGTTATTGAACAGACTTAAAATATTCGGCGACGATCTCGCGGTCGTCGAAATGATGTTTCACACCTTTGATTTCCTGATAGTCTTCATGGCCCTTGCCGGCTATGAGCACCACGTCGCCTTTTCCGGCGAGCATCAGGGCGGTGCGGATTGCCTCGCGGCGGTCGGCGATGCTGACGGTGCGGCGGCGCATGTCGTCGTCGAGCCCCTGCTCCATCTCGCGGATGATTTCCAGCGGGTCCTCATCGCGGGGATTGTCGGAGGTGAGCACGAGTTTCTCGCTGCGTGCGGCGGCCTCTTTTGCCATCATGGGGCGCTTGCCTTTGTCGCGGTTGCCGCCGGCGCCTACAACGGTGATTACGGATCCGTGACCGTTGATGACGTCGCGCAGGGTGTCGAGCACGTTGACCAGAGCGTCGGGGGTGTGGGCGTAGTCGACCACTGCCGACACGCCGTTGGGACCGTGGATGGTCTGGAAACGGCCGGCGACGGGAACGAGGCGGCTCATGTCGACGAGTATGCGGTCGATATCCCAGCCGAGAAGCACCGAAGCACCGTAGACGGCCGTGAGGTTATAGGCGTTGAAGCGGCCGGTGAAGAGCACTTCCACTTCGCGGCCGTTGATCGACAGCAGCGTGCCGTCGAGACGGCTCTCTATGATGCGCGTCATGAAATCGGCGTGCTGGCGGAGCGAGTAGGTATAGGTCTTGGCAAGGGTGTTCTGCACCATCACGCTGCCGTGGGGATCGTCGGCATTGACCAGAGCGAAGCTGTCTTTGTGGAGGGTGTCGAAAAACATCTTCTTAGCGGCGATGTAGGCTTCGACCGTGCCGTGATAGTCGAGGTGGTCGCGCGTGAGGTTGCTGAAGATGCCGCCGGCAAACTGCAGGCCCGCGATGCGGTGCTGATGTGCGGCGTGGGAGCTGACCTCCATGGCCGCGTAGGTGCAGCCGGCCACGACCATGCGGTGCAGGAGCTCGTTGAGCTCGAGAGCGCCGGGCGTTGTCTGGGTCGAGGGCACGCGTTCGTCGTCGATATAGTTGCACACCGTCGACAGCAGGCCTGCCTTGTAGCCCATCAGGCGTGCCATTTCGTAGATGAGCGTAGCGGTGGTCGTCTTGCCGTTGGTGCCGGTGACGCCGACAAGCTTCAGCTTGCGCGAGGGGTTGCCCCACCACTGCGAGGCGAGGTAGCCGAGCGCCACGGCCGAGTTGGCCACGCGGATATAGGTGACTGTCGATTCGAGCCGCTCGGGAAGTTCCTCACACACGATTGCCGCGGCACCGGCCAGCGTGACGAGAGGAATGAACTTGTGGCCGTCGACGTTGTAGCCGCGCACGGCAACGAAAAGCGAGCCGAGCTTTATCTTTCTGGAGTCGCACTCTATTGACGTGATTTCTTTCGCGTCGCTTCCTATTATTTCCTCGACGGTTATTGCCGACAGGAGGTCGGATAATGATTTCATAAGCGGGTATGTTTGATCGATTATTTCAAAATGATGACTGACTGTTTGACTGACTATTCCTTGAGCTCAAGGGTGATGCGCGTTCCCTTGGGACATTTGTCGCCCGGCAAGGGCTTCTGTCCCGCGACGAATCCCGAACCGGTGAAAGCGACATTGTAACCGGCCTCTTCGAGACGGCTGAGGGCGTCGCGCAATCCAAGGCCGAGCACGTCGGGCACGCCGGAGCCACTGCTCTTGGGCTCCGACATCACGGCCTGCGAGCCGCCGCCGAGCATGGCGTGCAGACGCGTGCCGCGGTCACCGAGGCCGGCATAATAGGTGGGATAGTCGCCGTGTTTCTGCTCTATCTTGTGATAGTCGGGACGGTCGCCGAACATGCCGCGGGCATACATGGCTTCGGCCACCCTTTTCACGACGAGGCCGCTCGTCTTTTCGGGGCTGGAGCCCGGCTTCTGGGGATAGGCCACGATGACCATGAGGGTATAGCGCGGTTTGTCGTAGGGGAAGAAGCCGCAGAAGCTCATTCGGTAACGGCTGATATACTGGCCTTTATAGAGCATTTTTGCGGTGCCTGTCTTGCCGGCGATTTCCACTTTGTCGCTTTTCACCATGTGGCGTGCGGTGCCTCGCTCGCCCCACACCACGGCGTGGAGCATCTCGCGGAGCTTGGCGGCGTTTTGTTCGGAACAGAGGCGGTCGCCGACGTAGCTCACGGCGAAGGTGGTGTCGATGCCGTTGCCGCGCAATCCGCGCACCAGGCGGGGCTTGACAAACTTGCCGCCGCCGGCCACGGCGTTATAGAGGGCGCATGTGTAGAGCGGCGAAAAGGCTGTCGTGTAGCCGAAAGCCTGTCGGGTGAGACTCAGCTTGTCGTAGGGTTTGCAGCCGAGCGAGTCGAAACGCGGCACCATTTCTTCGGCAATGCCGGTGTTGAACGGCTTGAGGATGCCGGTCTGCTTGACGCGGGTGTAGAACTCGCCGGGATTCTTGCCGTAGGCTTCGAGGATCATGCGTGACATGACGATGTTCGACGAAAACTCGAGCGCGCGGCTCAGCGGCAGCTTGTCGCTCTTGACGCAGTCGGAGCACGAAACGCCGAAGAGCGTAAACTTCGCGCCGGTCGTATATTCCTTGTTGAGGTCGGGCACCTTGTTGTCCTCCATGGCCACGAGCAGCGAGAGGAGCTTGACAACCGAACCGGGCTCGCAGCGCTCCACAGCATAATTGCGGCTTTCGATATAGCCCACGCCGGGCTCGGGGCTCAGCTCGAGGTTGGCGATGGCTTTGATGTCGCCGGTGCCCACCTCCATCATGACGGCGGCGCCCCATTCTGCCTGGCATGAGTCGAGCGCGTTGTTGAGTTCGGTCTCGACGATGTCCTGCATTTTGATGTCGATGGTCGTGAGCACGTCGTAACCGTCGACGGCCGGCTTGTCGGTCCAGTCAACGATGGCGCTTGTCAGAGGCACCTTTTTGCTGTAGCCTACCTTACCGGCCAGCAGCGAGTCGAGAGCACGCTCGAGGCCATAGACGCCATGACGTTCTTTAGATTCCTTGGTCTCGCCGACTATGCCGATGCTGCGGATGCCCATTTCCCCGTAAGGGTTGACACGGATGAGCTTATCGTCGAAATGCAAGCCGTTGCGCGACTTTTTTTCTTTGAGAAACGGGAATGTGCGCAGCAGCGTTATGTCGTCGCTCGACACCCGGTCGGCGATGGGGAACGAACGGGTGCGTTTGCCTTTCACCTTGGCGAGAGGCTTGTTGAGGTAGGCTTCCCACTGCTTTTTGGTGCGCTTGGGGAAGTGGAGGGCAAGAGAGTCGGCAAGTTCGGGTATGCACTTGCGGTAGTTTTTCTCGTCGAAGTTGGGCACCCGGAAGTCGAGATAGACGGTGTAGACGCGGATGTTTGTGGCGAGCACGCTGCCGTCGGCGGCGAGGATATCACCGCGCACGGGCGGTATGGTGTCGATGTGCGAGAGTGTCTTTTCGGCAAGTTTGTTCCATTCCTTGGCCGAGAGGACGGTGTTGTCGACCAGCTTGTAGACAATGTGCAGGGAGAGCAGAAGGATGATGAACACGATCAGCCCATAGCGTAACAGTATGTTTCTGCGATTTTCTCTTTTCATTGCTGGCTGGGGGATGTGATGATGTAAGAGGGTTCTTCGCGCACGGAGAGTCCGAGGCCGTTTTCGTCGGCCATGCGCTGCATTTCCGATTCACGCACGCGGCCTTCGTAGCGTGCCTTGGCGCGGACGGCGTCGGTGCTTACGATCTCGATGTCGCGCGTGAGCCGCTGCACGGTTTCCATTTTTGTCTGGCAAGTGTATTTGCCGGCTATGTAGACGAGAGCCAGAAGCACCAGCAGGAGCATCGCCATCCAGTTGCGGGCGAAAAAGTCGCCCGAAACAATGCGGCCGTACATCACCTCGCGCAGGAGCGACGATGATGTCTCGCTTTTCTTGTCGGATTTCGGTCTGGAACTGAATATCATAGCTTAATCACAATTTTACGGCCACGCGCATCTTTGCCGAGCGCGAGCGCGGATTGTCGGATATTTCCTGTTCGGAGGGAACGATCGGTTTGTTGGTGAGCGGTTTCAGCGGCGTCAGCACACGGCCGTAGAAGTCGCGCTCGGCCTCGCCGGTGAAGTTGCCGCTGCGCATGAAATTCTTCACCAGCCTGTCTTCGAGCGAATGGTAGGAGATGACGACCAGCCGGCCGCCGGGCTTCAGCACCCGCAGGCTCTGCTCCAGCGCCATTTTCAACGCCTCCATCTCGCCGTTGACCTCGATGCGCAGGGCCTGGAAAAGTTTGGTCAGGAATTTCGCCTCGTCCTTTTTGGGCGTGCAGGGCTTCAC
>URWH01000067.1 GCA_900551515.1 uncultured Porphyromonadaceae bacterium | reverse complement strand
TCATGTGGTCGCACTCCGACCGCGACACCCGCCAGCTTCAGGACCGCCAGTATCTGTTCAGCGATTCAACGTCGTGGAGCAACACCAATAAATACACGCGCGACCGCGGCCACAACATACGCGCCGACTTCCGCCTGCAATGGAAGCCCGACTCGTTCAACACATTTGAGCTGCGGCCCAACTTCTCCTACAACCGCAACCATTCGACCAGCCTCGACTCGACGGTCAACCGCGCCGGCGACGCCATGCGCTCGATGGTGAGCCGCACGCTCAACGACAACGATTCGCGCGGACACTCCCTCGAGTTCGGCATCAACGCTATATTCAACCACAACTTTGCCAGCCGTCCCGGACGGTCGTTTTCGGTTCAGGCACGCTACACCCACAGCAACGTGCGTGAAAACGAGATGTCGTATTCGCTCAACCGCTTCTTCAACTTCAACGATTCGATCGACGTCTACGACCAATACACCTCAAATCACACATGGACCAATTACGCGCAGGGACGCCTGACCTGGACCGAGCCTATCGGCGACCCGACGAAAGGCAATTATCTGACATTTGCCTACAGCGCGCAATATCGCTGGAACAACAATGACAAGCTCGTCTACGACCATCCGCTGCTGCCGGCCGGCCCCGACGGGATTCCCGAGATCGACTACACGACACTGCAGATGAACGACACGCTGAGCAACCGCTTCCGCAACGACTTCTTCAGCCAGGACATACGCGTGGGCTACCGCCACGTGTCGAGCCGCCACAATCTCGACGTCGGCGTATCGCTTGTGCCGTCGAGCTCGAGCAGCGACAACCTGACGCACCCCGAACGCGCCATCGACACCCGCTGGGTGTGGAATGTGGCCCCGTTCCTTCGCTATCGCATGCGTTTCAGCAAGCAGACCACTCTCAACATCAACTATCGCGGACGTTCGTCGCAGCCGTCGATGACGCAGCTGCAGCCGGTGGCCGACTATTCCGACCCGATGCGCATAGTTGTCGGTAATCCCAATCTGGATCCTTCGTTCACCCACTATCTGCGTGTGCGTTTTCAGGATTTCAATCTCGAGCATCAGCGCTCGATCATGGTGATGTCGGACTTCAACATGACGCAGAACTCGATCGTTTCGCGCACAACGTTCGACCGCGAGACAGGTTCGCAGACCACCACATATGAAAACGTCAACGGCGTGTGGAGCGGCCGCCTCATGGCCATGTTCTCGCAGCCGCTGCGCAACAAGGCATGGCAGGTGAGCGCCCACTCGTTCATCATGTACAATCAGCGCGTGGGCTTCAACAACGGCAACCGCAACCGCAGCGGTTCGCTCCTGTGGAATTTCATGCCCTCCATCGCGTTCCGTCCCGACAATCTTGAATTTGAACTGCGGCCGCGCTATTCGCTGCAGTACACCACCAACTCGCTGCAGTCGGCCGGCAACATGACCGTCCATAACTACGGCGGGACATTCTCGGCCTACTATTATACGCCGATAGGTGTGATACTGAGCAGCGACCTGACCTATACGGCCACCAAGGGCTATTCGCAGGGCTACGACAAGAACGAATGGATGTGGAACGCCTCCATCTCTTATCAGCTGCTGCGCGACCGCTCGCTTACGCTGTCGGTTAAGGCTTACGACCTTCTGCAGCAGCGCAGCAACATATCGCGCAGCGTGACGGCCAACTATATTGACGATATATCCTACAACGACCTGACGCGCTATTTCATGTTTACGGTCAGCTATAAGTTCAACACCTTCGGCAAGGGCAATGAGCCCGTGGACCGCAATGCATGGCGAGGACCCGGGGGCGGTCCGCCTCCCGGCATGGGACGCCGTCACTGATGGCGACTGTTCCGGCGCTTTCCGGATAACATACAAATCAGGCGGTGTGTCGATTATGATACACCGCCTGAATTGTATAAGGGGATGTAATGAGGATTAGTCCTCAAGGTCGCGGGGTATGGCGACGAGCTTGAGGTTGCAGCCTCTGATGAAATCGGTGATTGAAGAGCGGATGGTTCCATCGTCGATGTCGGCCTCGATGCGCTTGAGGGCGTTGAACACCGAAGTGCCGCTCTGATAGATGTGGCGGTAGGCTTTGGCAATATCGTCGATCTGCTCTTCGGTGAATCCGTGCTTGCGGAGCACCACGGCGTTGACGCCGAAGTAGGAGGCGGGGTTGTGGGCCATGATGACGAAGGGAGGCACGTTGCCGGCAATGCGGCAGCCGCCTTTGACGAGCACCCATTCGCCGATTTTGGCGCCTTCATGGAGAATGACGCCCGACGAGAGGATGACACATTCGGCCACAGAGGCGTCGCCGGCGATGGTGACGCCGTTGCCTATCACGCTGCGGCCTTTGATGTCGGTGTCGTGGCCGATGTGGGTTTCAGCCATGATGAAGGTCTCGTTGCCGATGCGTGTGCCTCCTTCGGGCTTGATGCCGCGGTTGATGATTACGTGCTCACGGATTACGTTGTTGTCGCCGATGTAGCAGTAGCTTTTTTCGCCGTGCCAGCGGAAGTCCTGGGGCTCGGCGCCGATCACGGTGTTCTGATATACTTTGTTGTTTTTGCCCATCCGTGTGCCTGCGAGGATGCTGGTGTAGGACATTATCTCGCAGCCGTCGCCGATTTCGACATCGGCGTCGATGTAGGCAAAGGGATGAACGATGATGTTGTCGCCGAGTTTAGCCGATTTGTCGACGTAGGCGAGAGGGCTGATCGTGTTGCTCATGGAGTTATGATGTTAATTGTGCAAACGATTTGATTAACGGCCGCCGCCGAGGGCCTGATAGAGGTTGATCAGAGCGCGGGTCTGGCTGTTGCGGGCTGTGATAGCCGAGATCTGAGCGGCGAGGAGGCTCTGCTGAGCGGTGAGCACATCGAGGTAGGTGGTGTTGTAGCCGCCCACTTTGAGGAGCTCCTGAGTGTAGTCGACGGCGAGGGCGAGCTTCTCGGCCTGTTTGGCGAGGGCATCCTGCTTTTCGACGCTCTTCTCATAGAGTGTCATGGCGTCGCTCACTTCGGCGCTGGCGCTCATCAGGGTGTTTTCGAAGTTGTTCATTGCCTGCTGCTGCTGTGCTTTGGCTGCTTCGAGGCGGGCTATGTTCTGGCCGCGCGAGAAGATGGGCGCGGTGAGCGAGCCGGCGAGGTTGATGAAGAATTCGCCGGGATTTTTGACCATCGAGCCGAGGAGGTTTGTGAAACCGCCGTTGGCCGTGATGTTGAGGCCGGGATAGAATGCGGCGCGGGCCGAGTTGGTGGCGTAGTAGGCCACGGCCATGTTGCGCTCGGCAGCGGCTACGTCGGGACGCATGGCCAGCTCATACATAGGCACGCCTTCGCGAACGATGGCCGGCACGCTGAGCACGGCGTCGGGGCTGATGGTCCATTTCTGGGGCATCACACCGAGTAGGAGCGACATGGTGTTGTTGAGCTCGTCGAGGCTCACTTCGAGGTCGGTGATCTGGCCGAGGATGCCGTAGTACTGCGCTTCGCTCTGTACAACAGCGACTTCATTGACAGTGCCGGCCTCTTTGAGATCCTTCATGGTCTGCACGTTCTGGAGCCAGATTTCGGCTGTGGAGCGGCTCACCTGCAGCTGTGCCTCAAGCGTTGCGATGCCATAGTAGCAGTTGGCCACGGCCGAAATGATCTGCGAGCGGACGGCCTGAGCGTAGTCCTTGCTCATACCGTAGGATGCCTCGGCACCGCGCTTGGTGTTGAGGATCTTGCCGAAGATGTCGACTTCCCAGCTCACCGACAGTGGAATCTGATAGGACCACGACATCGATTGGTGGGGCGTGACGAAGAATTTCGAGCCTGCGCCGTTGGGCGCGAGAGCCACGGAGGGGAGATAGCTGAGCTTGGCGCCTTTGAGCTGAGCGTGGGCTATGTCGACGTTGAGCTTGGCGTTGCGCAGGTCGATGTTGTTTTCGAGAGCCTGGCTGATGAGGTCGGCGAGCACCGGATCGGTGAACACCTGCTGCCAGCTTAGGTTGCCGTAGGCCATGCTGTCGATCGAAGCCTCCTGGGCCTTTTTGTATTCGGCCATGAGGGCGGTGTCGGTCGGCGTCTCGTATTTTTTATAGATGTTGCAGCTGCCGAGGGTGGCCAGTGCAAGCACTGCCACCGCCGGGAGCAATAATGATTTGTTCAGTTTCATGTTCGGATGATTCTTATCGGGAATATTGTTCGATTTCGCTTTCGATATCGCGGTTGTCGGTATCTTTCCATTTCATAGGCGTGAAGCGTTCCTGGATCTTCTGGAAGATGACGAAGAGGGCTGGAACGATGAGCACCTGGAATATCATGCCGATGAGCATGCCGCCTACCGAACCTGTGCCGAGGGCTTTGTTGCCGTTGGCGCCTACACCGTGGGCAAACATCATGGGGAGAAGACCGATGATGAGTGCGAGCGAGGTCATGAGGATCGGTCGCAGACGTGCTGAAGCGCCGTCGAGAGCAGCCTTGACGATCGACATGCCGTTGCGGCGGCGGTCGAGGGCGAACTCAACGATAAGGATGGCGTTTTTGGCAAGAAGGCCGATGAGCATGATGAGGGCGATCTGGAGATAGATGTTGTTGGAGATGTCGCGCAGGTCGGCGAAGATGAATGTGCCCATCAGACCGAAGGGCACGGAGAAGATAACGGCCCACGGGAGGATGTAGCTTTCATACTGTGCGGAGAGCAGCAGGTAGACGAAGAGCAGACAGAGACCGAAGATCATGGCCGTTGCGCTGCCCGACGAGTTGGCTTCCTCACGCGTCATACCGGAATATTCGAAGCCGTAGCCCTGCGGGAGCATTTCGTCGGCCACACGGTTGATGGCTTCAAGGGCTTCACCGGAGGATACGCCCTGTTTCGGCTGACCCGAAACGGAGATCGACTGGAAGAGGTTGAAGCGGTTGAGAAGGTCAGGTCCGTTGGTCTCGGTGAGCTTGACGAAGTTGCTGATTGGTGCCATCTCGTTGCCGTTGCGCACCTTGATGTTGATCAGCGATTCGGGCGATACGCGCGATTCGGGCGTGGCCTGCATCATCACACGGTAGATCTTGCCGAAGCTGTTGAAGTTTGACACGTACATACCGCCGCAGTAGCCCTGCAGTGTGGAGAGGATTGTCTGAGGCGAAATGCCTGCGCGTTTACACTGTGCGGCGTCCACTTCCACGAGGTATTGCGGGAATGAGGGGTTGAACGTGGTGTAGGCCTGGGCGATTTCGGGCTGCTGGTTGAGGGCTCCGAGGAAGTTCTGCACCACGCTGAAGAATTCGTTGATGTCGCCGCCGGTCTTATCCTGCATCTTGAGCTCGAAGCCGTTTGTCACGGAGTAGCCGGTGATCATAGGCGGGGCGAAACTCATCACACGGCCGTCTTTGACAAGCTGTGAGGCCATGCCCATGATTTTCATGGTGATGGAGTCGGAGCTTTCGGATGCGTTGCGTTCCGACCAGTCCTTGAGCTTGACGATGAATGTGCCGTAGGTGGGACCTTGTCCGGCTATGAAGCTATAGCCGAGGATCTTGTTGCTGTAGGCGACGCCGGGGATGCTCTGGATGAGCTTGTCGACCTTTTCCATGGTCTCTTCAGTGCGTTCCTGCGATGTGCCCGGGGGCATATCGACCATTGCGAACACTACGCCGGTGTCTTCGTTAGGCACAAGGGCTGTCGGGGTGCGCTGCATAAGCACCACGAGGATGGCTATGGCGGCCGCAACGATGGCGAATGAAGTGATCTTGTGATGGATGAAATAGTTGGTGGCTTTGTTGTAGAATTTCAGCAACCGGTTGTAGCCTTTTTCGAAACCGGCGTGGAAACGCTTGCCGAAGACGCCCATGAGGGCGATGGCAGCCACAATGATGGAAATGATGAGGTGGGCGGTGTTGCCGTCGCTGTACCATCCGAGCACCATGAAGGCTACGGCAGCCACCACGAAGAGGAATGTGATGACTGGGTGGATGTTGAGCACGAAGCGGCGTTTGTAGCGTTTGCCCATCGTGGCGGCGGCTTCGGAGTAGGCTTCGCCGAGGCGCTGTTTGAGAGGTGTCTTTTCGCCGTCGTCGGTTTTGTGCGGCTTGAGGAACACGGCGCAGAGGGCAGGCGAGAGCGTCAGGGCGTTGACGGCCGAGAAGCCGATGGCTATGGCCATTGTCAGACCGAATTGCTGATAGAATACGCCTGAGGTGCCGGGCATGAACGACACCGGAATGAACACGAGCATCATCACGAGCGTGATGGAGATGATGGCGCCGCCGATCTCGTTCATGGCGTCGATGGATGCCTTGCGCGCGCTTTTATAGCCAACGTCAAGCTTGGCGTGTACGGCTTCGACCACCACAATGGCGTCGTCGACCACAATTGCGATCGCAAGCACAAGAGCCGAGAGTGTGATGAGGTTGATGGAGAATCCAATGAGGTTGAGCACGAAGAATGTACCGATCAGGGCCACCGGGATGGCGATGGCGGGGATGATGGTGGAGCGGAAGTCCTGAAGGAAGATGTATACCACGATGAATACGAGGATGAAGGCTTCGATGAGCGTCTGGATCACATGGTGGATCGAGGCGTAGAGGAAGTCGTTGTTGTTCATCGGGATTGCGAAGTGCAGACCGTCGGGGAGATCTTTCTTCATGAGTTCAACTTGGTCGAGACAGTCGTTGATGATCTGTGTTGCGTTGGAGCCTGCGGTCTGGAACACGATTGCCATGGTGGAGGGGTGGCCGTTGAATGAGTTGCCGAATCCGTAGGTGACTTTGCCAAGCTCGATTTCAGCGACGTCTTTGAGGCGCAGCACTTCACCATTTTCGGTGGCGCGGATCACGATGTCGCCGAATTCTTCGGGGCTGTCGAGACGGCCTTTATATTTCATCGTGTACTGGAACGACTGGTTGCCCTGTTCGCCGAACGAACCCGGGGCGGCCTCGATGTTCTGCTCGGCAAGAGCTGCGGTGACGTCGCCAGGCATGAGGTTGTACTGTGCCATCACTTCGGGCTTGAGCCAGATGCGCATCGAATAGTCGGCGCCGAAGCTCATCACGTCGCCCACGCCCTTCACGCGCTGGAGGATGGGGACAACGTTGATTTTCATGTAGTTGTCGATAAACTCAGAAGAGTATTTGTCGTTGTCGGAATAGAGGGCGACGCCAATAAGCATCGAAGTCTGACGCTTCTGTGTGAGCACGCCCACCTGCGTTACTTCGGCGGGAAGGAGGTTCTGTGCCTTTGCCACGCGGTTCTGGACGTCGACGGCGGCCATGTCGGGGTCGAAGCCCTGTTCGAAATAAACGTTGATTGTGGCCGAGCCGGTGTTTGTGGCGGTTGATTCCATGTAGGTCATGCCTTCGGCACCGTTGATCGACTCTTCAAGAGGGGCGATGACTGAGTTGAGCACGGCCTGTGCGTTGGCGCCCTGATATGTTGTGGTCACCGAGATGGTTGGCGGTGCGATGTCGGGATACTGCGTGATAGGCAGAGAGATCATACCGATAAGACCGAGCAACACGATGAAGATCGAGATCACGGTCGAGAGCACCGGGCGGTTGATAAATGTATCTAATTTCATTGCTTTAAGTTCTCGCGGCGGAGGGGCCGCGATTATTTAAGTCGGTTTGATTGATATCTTTCAGATAGAGGGGGGTGGTGTCGGGAGATAGTGTGCCCGGGCTGCTTATTTGGCCTGCTGTGCGGGTTGCTGACCGGCTTTGGCGGCAGCGTCGACGGGGTTGATTTTGATGCCTTCGCGAACCGACTGAGTGCCGACGCCTTCAACAACGATGCGCTCGCCGGGGTTGATGCCGCTGAGCACTACGTAGTCCTGGCCGTTGTTCTGCGGGAGCACGGAGATACCGCGAGAGTGAATGGTGTCGCCGTTTTCAACAACATAGACAAATTTCTTGTCCTGAATCGAATAAGTGGCTTTCTGCGGGATGACGATTGCGTTGTCGGTCTTTACGGGGAGGATGATGGCTCCTGTGCTGCCGCTGCGGAGCATTCCGCTGGGGTTGTCGAAGAGAGCGCGCACCGATGCTGCGCCTGTCGAGGTGTTGATCACGCCTGAGACGGTGGCAACTTTGCCGCTGAAGGGATAGATGGAGCCGTTGGCGAGTTTGAGCGTAACCTCAGGCATGGAGTCGATGGCGGCTGCGAGTGAACGGTTGCCGTTGTCGGTCATGTCGAGAAGGTCTTTTTCGGTGAGTGAGAAGTAGGCATATACCTTTGAGATGTCGGAAATCGTTGTGAGGGGTTCCATCGACGAGGGAGAGGCGAGAGAGCCTTCACGGTTGGGAATGGTGCCAACTACGCCGTCGGAGGGCGCTGTCACAACAGTGTACGACAGGTTTTTACGGGCCTGAGTGAGTGCGGCCTGAGCCTGTGAGAGGGCGGCGCGTGCGGTGGCGAGCTGATTTTGGGCGAGCTGGTTGTCGTAGGCGCTGATGATGTTTTTCTCAAAGAGCTGGCGCTTGGTGTCGGCTGTCATGGCAGCTGTGTTGACGGCTGTCTGAGCGGAGTTGACAGCGGCCTGGGCGTTGTCGACGGCGGCTTTATACTGCACCTGGTCGAGGATGAAGAGTGTCTGGCCTTTTTTTACGGTCTGGCCTTCATCGACACACACTTTAGTGATGAATCCGGTGACTTGCGGACGGATTGCGATGTCGGTCTTGCCTTCGATTTTGGCAGGATATTCTTTCTGGTTGTCGGCATTCTGGGCCGAAACAGTCATGACGGCCACCGAAGGAGCCGGCATCTGTTGCTTTGCGGCAGCATCGTCGCCATTTTTGCACGATGTGGCGGCAACGCCTAATGTCAGGCTCATGCCAAACGCGGCAATGCCTTTCAACATTCTAACGTTCATAATCTTACTTTTAAACATTATCTTATTTTACCTTTTTGATTTGTTTTCGGTTATTGAGGTGATGCAATCGCATGTGCATCCAAAAGTATAAACAATTGCCATAAACCATTGTTGGCACGCTTGCAAACTTGCCTGAACAGTCAGCATCAGAGTGCTGCCAGCGGCCGAGATGTTGTTTACAACGTGCAAAATTACACACAACTAATGTTATGGGATATGATTAATGTCATAAATGTGGGTGAGGTTAACAATTTTTCAATAATATTGATTTTTATGTGAAAAGGCGTGCC
>URWH01000066.1 GCA_900551515.1 uncultured Porphyromonadaceae bacterium | reverse complement strand
AGGAGTGAGGAGAATCTCAGCGGCTGAGTTTTCGCACTTCGTATTTTAATTTACGTTTATGAGCCGGGGAACAGCAGGGAAAGCGAAGCAGAACCGTGAGTAACGATCCGGCAAATGCGGCCGCATCAGCCGGCAAGCATTTTTTGAAATCATTTTTTCACAAAGAAATTCAAAAAGCGATTATAATTTTCAAATTCGAGGGCAATTATTCGTATATTCGCGAATATCAACCGGCGAACCCCATCGCGCCCATACACTTTGCTATGAAACTCTATAGCCGATTTTTTGCTGTCGCCGTTATGGTAGCCATTGCTATGGTGTCCATTGCGGAAAGTCGTGTGCGTCAGCTCCACGGTGAGAGGATAGCCGAAGTGCCGGTGGCCGACAGTACCGGTGTCAGTCGGCTTTGGGATTTCTCTTCGGCTTCTTTCGCAGGCCGGATGTCAGTCGGCTATACTACAAGCGGCGACACGCTGCTGATGGAGCTGTTGCCGTCCGTGAGAAGCGATTTTGCCATTTATGGTGACTCCATATGGCTCACCGCGCTTGAAGGGCGGCGGTGGAAGTGTACGCTCGACAGCATTCTGCTGGGGGGGAATTCTTCCGACAGCGTGACGGGAACTCTCGGCATAGACCTGTCGCAACGGCTGGCTGTTGACGGTGTCGCCCGTCAGACGTTGTCGAAGGGACACAGAGCAGTAATGGCTCCGGGCGACACACTTGCCGGCATCAGCCTTTTTACGCTTGCGATCAACGGTAGAAATGCCCTCACCGATACTCTGCAGCGCCCCTTTGAGGTACAGATCCGCTATTGGCTGGCGGAAACGGAATCCGCTCCCATAGCCATCGAGCGCTCTGCCTATTTCGGCTTCGGCATCAGAGAATATTATGCCTGCATATTCCCTCCCGGGCAGCAACAGCAATACGAAACGGACTCTGTCGGCGGTAAGATAGTCAAAGCGGTTCGGTCGACAGGTGCTTATAACGGCGGCATTCAGGATCTCATCGCTAAGAAAAATACCGAAAGTCCCGCCAAGGCTATCCCGACACCGGCAGGCGCATGCAATGCCGACGTCCGGACGGACGGCACGAAGATTCGCGTCGTCCTTTCTCCGGATGTTGCTACTGCCGATGTGGTGCTGTGCGACATCGCCGGCCGTGTCATAGAGTCACATGCCGGTGTTGCCGACAGCGTTTCTTTCGACGGCCTGCCGCCCGGCGATTATCTTGTGAGCGTGAGCGGCACCGATTGGCGCATAACCGAAAAGATCCATATACGCTGAGCCATGAAACGCGTTGCACTAATAACAGCCTTGCTGATAATGGCGGCCATCTGCCGTCCCGCTGCCGTGTCGGGGCAGCAGCAGGCGCAGCCGTTCTGGCCGGCGCTGACGGCCGGCTTGCAGCCGCGCGCCCTGCCGGAGCCATCGCTGCACGCTGGCACAACCCCGCCGTCCCCGCCTTCACAATCCCCCGACCCCGATCATGCATCAACCGCGAAGGGTTTTACGATGAATAATAAATCTGTATATGGTGTTGCATTTAAAAATCCAAATCAAAACCGCAGATTTTTCGGTGAAATTTCGGGGATGGAGAGCGTGATTTCACGGAAAAGCGTTGTATCTTTGCAGGATTAAAACGCACTGATATTGCATCACTGATGAAACGACTTTTCATACTGGGCGCTATGGCTGCTCTGGCAGCCGCCGGCACAGTGCCGGCCTCAGGCGCCATCAACGGCACCGACGCCCGCGCCTATTTCCAACGCGGCGTGGCGATGTATAACGATAAAAACTACGACGGATGCATCGACCAGCTGCTGCAAATGCGGCATCTCGACCCCACAGCCGCCGACCGCGAGGACGCGCATTACTATCTGGCCATGTCGACGCTCTATTGCGGCGACGACGAAGCCCTCGACATGCTCAACGCCTTCCTCAGCCGCTATCCTGAATCGCCACGCTATCAGGACGCCCTCACCTCGGTGGGCGACTATTATTTCACCCGCGGCTCCTACGGCGATGCCCTGCTCACGTATAAGCAGGTTGAACCCGAAGCGCTGACCGCCGACCGCCTCGACGACTTGCGTTACCGCATGGCCTATTCCTATATGATGCTCGGCGAATACGACAACGCCCTGCCTCTGTTCGACGCCCTGATGCAGAGCCGTCAGTACAGCAACGCCGCCCGCTTCTACAAAGCCTACATTGCCTATTCGCGCCGCGACTACGCCGAAGCACGGCGCCTGTTTGCCGACGTCGACCAGTCGCGCGAGCCCGGCAACGCCGCCCGCTATTATCTCTGCCAGCTCGACTTCCTCGACGGCCACTACGAACAGGCCTACAACGAGGCGTCGGCGCTGCTCCGCGCCAACGCCGTCAAGGAATTCGACCCCGAGCTGCGGCGCATCGCCGGCGAGTCGCTCTACAATCTGGGGCGCACCGAGCAGGCCATCCCCTACCTGCGCCAGTACATAGCCACCGGCACCGACATCCGCCCGTCGGCCTACTACATGCTCGGCGTGAGCGAATATGAAGGCGGCAACTACGCCGACGCCATCAACATGCTGCAGATGGCCACCGGCGACGAAGACATCACCGGCCAGAGCGCCTACCTCTATCTCGGCCAGTCATATCTGCGCACCGGCGACACCAACGCCGCCATCCTCGCCTTCGACAAAGCCTCGCGCATGAACTACGATCAGCGCATCACCGAAGCCGCCTCCTATAACTATATAGCATCGCGCATGGCCGGCGGCCGCGTGCCCTTCGCCAACTCGGTGACGCTGCTTGAGGACTTCCTCAAGAAATATCCGCAGTCGGCCTACGCCCCCGCCGTCAGCGAGAGCCTCGTCACCGGCTACATGACCGACAGCGACTACGACAACGCCCTGCGCATCCTCAACGGCATCAAGAATCCCACGCCGCAGATGCTCCGCAGCCGCCAGCAGGTGCTCTTCATGCTCGGCACACGCCTCTACCACAACGGCGACACCGAGCAGGCCCTCGACTATTTCACCCAGGGCGCCGACATGGCCGGCGGCATACCGGAGCTCACGCGCCAGTGCCGTCTGTGGGCCGCCAACGCCAACTACGACCTTGGCAACTACGATGAAGCCGCCGCCGACTATCTCGCATTCCTCCGCGAAGCGCCCGCCGACGATGCCAACCTCACCGACGCATATTATAACCTCGGCTACACACGCATGCACCAGCAGCGCTACGACGACGCCCTGACCGACATGCTCCGCGTGGCCGAGAACACCGCTGTCGACGCCCGTACGCGCGCCGACGCCTACAACCGCGCCGCCGACTGCCTCTACTGCCAGCGCCAGTTTGACCGCGCCGCCGGCTACTACACCAAAGCCTACGACCTCTGTCCGCAGGCCGGCGACTATCCTCTCTTCCAGCTGGCCGAGATGAGCGGCTACCGCCGCGACTATGCCAAGCGCATCAGCACCCTCGACCGCATGACCAGCCTGTTCCCCTCCTCGCCCCTGGTGCCCGACGCCCTTCTGGCCAAAGCCGAATCGCTGGCCGCCACAGGCCGCCACCGCGAGGCCGGCGCCGTGTATGAAAGCGTCAGCACCGACTACGCCGCGACAGCCCAGGGACGCCGCGCCGCCCTGATGCTCGCCGTAAGCCGCCTCGACGAAGGCGACCGCAACGGCGCCATGGATGCCTACCGCGCCGTCGTAGAGCGCTATCCCTCGTCCGACGAAGCCCGCTCCGCCCTCGACGACCTCAAGCAGCTCTATGCCGACGAAGGCCGCCTGCCCGACTACGTGCTCTTCGTCAACTCCGTCGACGGCATCTCGAAAGTCGAGATCTCGCAGTTTGAGGCCGAAGCCTTCACGGCCGCCGAGGACGCCTTCCTCAACGACCGCAACAGCATGCTGCTCAAGAGCTACGTGAAGCAGTTTGCCGACGGCGCCAACCTCCCGCAGGCGCTCCTCTACCTCGCCGAAGAAGCCTCCGACAACGACAACGCCGCCGAGGCCGCCGTCTACGCCACACGCATCGCCGACCTCTTCCCCGACAAGCCTCAGGCCGAAGAAGCCCTCCTGATAAAAGCCGAGAGCGAAGCCGCCCTGGGCAAAGGCGAGGCAGCCCTCGCCACCTACCGCAAGCTCGAGAGCCGCGCCTCATCGGCCGAGCTGCTCAACGCCGCACGCCTCGGCATCGTCGAGACGGCCATCAGCGCCGGACGCTACGACGAAGTACTCCCCGCCTCCGAAAAGCTCATCAGCTCCAGCGCCGCCAACGCCGACCTCGACCGTGTGAAGTTCTACCGCGCCCTGGCCCTCGACCGCACCGGCCGCAGCGACGAAGCCTACGAGCTGTGGCGCGCTCTGGCCAAGAACCCGTCGACGCTCACCGGCTCCAAGAGCGCCGTCTATCTCACCGAATCGCTCACCGCGGCCGGACGCCTCGACGAAGCTAAGAAGACGGCCAACGACTTCATCGACGCCGGCTCGCCCCACAACTACTGGTATGCCCGCGGCTTCATTGCCTACAGCGACGTGCTCCGCCGCCAGGGCAAGACCTTCGAGGCCGACGAATACCTCAAAGCCCTCCGCGACAACTACCCCGGTCAGGAAGCCGACATCTTCGAGATGATCGACAGCCGCCTCTCCGGCGAATGACCCACACGGCACAACCCCGACAACCCATCAACGAAACATCACTCATCCGACAATGAACACCATAGCCCGTAACATAGCGCTGACAGCCATCCTTGCCATGACAGTAGCCGCCGGCAGCGCGCAGGACCTCAACACCGAGGTGGAGGTGCGCTACAACGTAACCCCGCAGCTGCGCGACTTCAGCAAGATAGCCCTCACACCCACCATCAGCGTGCCGCAGACCGCCACCGTCACTCCGCCCTACAGCTACACCGACGTGCGCGTCGGCGTCCCCGGCTCCATCACCACGCTCGAAGCCGCCGCCTACGCCGACACCATCTACACCTCGCCCTGGCGCGGATACGCCTCCCTGGGCTTCATGCCCAAATACAACCTCGGCGCCTCGGCCGGCTACAAATTTCTCGACAACGACCACACGCGCCTCAACGCCTGGCTCCAGTATGACGGCACCGCCTACGAAGGGCGCCCGATGGCCAGCGGCAACGAAGCCTACGGCCGCGACCGCTACATGCGCAGCAACACCGCCACCATTGGTGCCGCCCTCCATCAGGCCGTGGGCCGCGAATCGTTCATAGACGCCGGCGTCGACTATTCCTTCAGCCGCTTCAACACCCCGACGGCCGAGGACCTCGTCAACCAGAACCTCCACCGCCTCAATGTGTCGATGCTCTGGACGCTGACCCACGACAAGATCAACTACGGCATCGGCGCCGCCTACAGCCGCTTCGCCCCCACCAACACCCTGCACTACCGCTGCATCGACGACATCACCACCGACCATGTCCACTACATGCAGCCCACCCGCGAAAACCGCTACGACCTCTACGGCTTCTTCCGAGGCCGCATCGCCGGCGCCTCCTCGGCCGGCATCGACATCCGCCTGTCGCACCTCAACTACAACCACACCGCCACCGGCGAGGCCGACTACATGTATCTGCTTCACGGCGGCAAGCTTCACCACACGCTCCTCTCCATAGCGCCCCGCTACTGCTTCGACGTCAAGAGCTTCCACCTCGACCTCGGCGTCAACCTCGACCTCGCCTTCGGTGCCGGCGGTGTGTTCCACATAGCCCCCGACGCCAAAGCCACCTGGATCCCGTCGGATCTGGTGAAAGTGTACATCGGCGCCACCGGCGGACAGCATCAGAACACGCTCGGCACCATGTTCGACGTCACCCCCTACGCCCTCCCCTTCGAGGCGTTCCGCAACTCGCAGATTGTGGCCGATGCCGAAGCCGGCGTCACCGTAGGCTCATGGAAAGGCTTCTTTGCCGAGATAGCCTTCAATTACGGCATCGCCAACGACTGGCTCATGCCCTACACCTCGTCCGACGATCTCACCACCACGTTCATGCCCCTCGACATGCGCGGCTACCGCCTCCACGGCAAGCTCGGCTACACCTACCGCGACCTCTTCACCGTCAGCGCCTCCTATGAGATGGCGCCGCAGAAGATCGACCGCGGCTACTACCTGTGGGCCGACCGCGCCAAACGCGTCATCGACGTCAGCTTCTCCATCACGCCCATCCGCCCCCTCGACATCAACATCGGCTGGGAATACCGCGGCGACCGCGCCACGGCCACCGGCGGCTTCATCACCGACGGCGCCACCCTCACGCCCGCCACGCTGCTGCGCTCGCTCGGCTCCGTCAACAACCTCAAGGCCGGCGCCCTCTACCGCATCACGCCTCAGTGGAGCGCCTTCATCACCGGCGAAAACCTCCTCAACCGCCACGCCTACCTCATCGGCGGTATGCCCGCACAGGGCATCACAGGCCTCGTCGGCGCAACCTACAAATTCTGACACCTCTCCCAAACCCCATTCTCTATAAACCGCCAAACACCTCCGGCTATGAAACAGCAATCAGATTGTGTGGTGATCATCCCCACCTACAACGAAAAAGAGAACATCTCAGCCATCATCGACGCAGTCATGGCGCAGCCCCACAAGATGGATGTGCTCATCATCGACGACGGCTCGCCCGACGGCACCGCCGAGATCGTGCACCGCAAGATGCGCGAAGAATATCCCGACCGCCTGCACATCGTGGAGCGCGAAGGCAAGCTCGGGCTGGGCACCGCCTACATAGCCGGCTTCAAATGGGCCCTCGAGCGACCCGAGTATGAATACATCTTCGAGATGGACGCCGACTTCTCCCACAAGCCCGACGACCTGATGAAACTCTACCGCGCCTGCTCGGAAGAGGGCGCCGACATGGCCGTGGGCTCGCGCTACATAACCGGCGTCAACGTGGTCAACTGGCCCATGGGACGCGTCCTGATGTCGTACTACGCCTCGGCCTACGTCCGATTCATCACCCGCCTCAAAGTGCGCGACACCACCGCCGGCTTTGCCTGCTACCGCCGCCGCGTGCTCGAGACCATCCAGCTCGACAAGATCAAGTTCAAAGGCTATGCCTTCCAGATAGAGATGAAATTCACCGCCCACAAATGCGGCTTCACCATCAAGGAGGTGCCCATCATCTTCGTCAACCGCGAAAACGGCACGAGCAAGATGTCGGGCGGCATTTTCGGCGAAGCCGTGTTCGGCGTTATCCGTCTGAAAATCAGCAGCTGGTTTAGAAAATATCCCAAATACGTGGCAGATGGCAGCAAATGACGGCACACCGGCCATCGGCCGCACACTCATCCACAACGTATATATCGTCAACGAAGGCCGCTCGTTTCTCGGCTACGTGCTCGTCGAGGGCGACACCATAAGCGCCGTCGGCGAAGGGGCGCCCGAGCCCGAGCTCATCGCCTCGGCCAATGCCATCGACGGCGCCGGACGCCTGCTGCTGCCCGGCGTCATCGACACCCACGTCCACTTCCGCGACCCGGGCCTCACCCACAAGGCCGACATGGCCACCGAAAGCATGGCGGCCGTGGCCGGCGGCATCACCTCGTTTATCGACATGCCCAACACCAAGCCGCCCACGATAAGCATCGCCGAGGTAGACCGCAAGATGGACCGCGCCCGCGAGGTGTCGGTGGCCAACTACGCTTTCTTCATCGGCGCCACCGACAGCAACCTGCCGGAGCTGGCACGCGCCGACTATTCGCGCGTGGCGGGCGTGAAACTCTTCATGGGCTCCTCGACAGGCAACATGCTCGTCAGCGACCCCGCGGCCATCGACGCCAACTTCAGCTCCGTGCCCGCCATCGTCGCCGTCCACGCCGAGGACGAGACGCTGCTGCGGCAGCGCCGTCAGGCCGTGATCGACCGCTACGGCGAGAACCTGCCCATCGATTTCCATCCGGTGATCCGCAACCACGACGTGTGCTTTGAGGCCTCGCGCCGCATCGTGGAGCTGGCACGCGCCCACCGCCACCGCCTGCATCTGCTCCACGTGTCGACGGCCGCCGAGCTCTCGCTGCTCGACAACTGCCCGCTCGCCGAAAAACTCATCACCGCCGAGACATGCCCGCAATATCTCGCCTTCAGCGACGAACAGTATGCCATGCTCGGCTCGCGCATCAAATGCAACCCGGCCATCAAACGCCCCGCCGACCGCGACGCCCTCCGTCAGGCCGTGACCGACGGCCTCATCGACACCATAGCCACCGACCATGCCCCCCACCTGCCCGAAGAGAAGCAGGGCACGGCGCTGACCGCCGCCTCGGGCATGCCGCTGATACAGTTCTCGCTCGTGCTCATGCTCCAGATGGCCGACGAAGGCATCTTCGACCTGCACACCATCGTGCGCGCCATGTGCCACAACCCGGCCACCATCTACGGCATCGAGCGCCGAGGTTTCATCCGCCCCGGATATTATGCCGACCTGGTGATGGTCGACAACGACTGCGAGCCTTACACCATCACCGACCAGTGGGTGATAAGCCGCTGCGGGTGGACGCCGCTCGCCGGCCTCACCGTCGGCAACAAGATCGAGCTGACGATGGTCAACGGCCACATCGCCTACCGTCAGGGCGTAGCTTTCTCTGCCCCCCACGGCCGTCCGCTCCGTTTCATCCGCTGAGCCGACGATTCACTCCATCACAACATTCAGAGTCATGAGATTCAGATTTTGTCCCGATTGCGGCGCGAAGCTGGAGCTGCGGCAGCTTGGCGACGAGGCCGGAGTGCCCTGGTGCACGAAATGCGACAAGCCGTGGTTCCCGGTGTTCCCCGTCGCCATCATTGCGCTGGTCTACGACGAAAAGGGCCGCGTGCTGCTCCTCCGGCAAAACTATATCAGCCCCGTATTCCGCAACCTTGTGAGCGGCTATGTGGTGCCCGGCGAGCGCGCCGAGCAGACTATGATCCGCGAGATCAAGGAGGAAACGGGATTTGACGTTGTCGAGTGGCAGCTCCGCGGCACTTGGTGGTTTGCGCGCAAGGAGATGATGATGATGATAGGGTTCATGGCCCGCGTCAACGGCGGTGAGCCGCACCTCTCCGTGGAGGTCGACGGCGCCTCGTGGCACACGCCCGAAGAGGCCGTGACGCTCGTCCATCAGCGCCCCGAAAGCGTCTCGCGCATCCTCACGCAGATGTTTCTCGACGAGCACCGTGCAGGCCTCATTTAGAGCTTGTTTAATAATAAATGTTAACGGC
>URWH01000065.1 GCA_900551515.1 uncultured Porphyromonadaceae bacterium | reverse complement strand
AGAGAGAAGAAAGCGGTGTGTCGGGGTTGGCGACACACCGCTTCGGGTTATGCAGGGTTGTTATAGCTATTCTGCTGAGGTGCAGCTTGGCGGGGAATCCGTTTGAGCTCGGTGAGCTTGGCAGGGAGTGCCGGTTGGGCTCGGTGAGCTTGGCGGAGGAGCGCTTAGGCTGCGGGGGGCTGCCTGTTAGGCGAGCTTGTTGGTTTTGTTGCGGCGCTTGTCGGTTTCGTAGGCGACAGGTGCTGCGATGAACATGGTGGCGAGTGTACCGACAATCACACCGAAGATCATGGCGAATGTGAATGATCGGATGGCGTCGCCGCCGAGGACGAAGATGCAGAGGAGCACGAGGAGTGTCGATGCTGATGTCATCACCGTACGGCCGAGTGTGGAGTTGATCGACTCGTTGATGGTGGTGAAGAAGTTCTGCTTGGGATAGAGGCCGACGTTTTCACGCACACGGTCGAACACAACCACCGTATCGTTGATCTGATAACCGATCACGGTAAGGATGGCGGCGATGAACGTCTGGTCGATCTCCATTGCGAAGGGCAGCATGCCCCAGAATATGGAGTAGAAGCCGATGATGGAGAATGCGGTGAATGCTACGGCTGCAAGAGCGCCGACGGAGAAGGCGATGTTGCGGAAGCGGAGCAGGATGTAGAAGAACATGGCGAGGAGCGAGAGGCCGACGGCGATATAAGCGTTGGTGCGCATGTCGTTGGCCACTGTCGGGCCTACTTTCTGCGAGCTGATGATGCCGTGGTCTTCGTCGGATGCCTGGAACTGATCGATGGTCATCTTCGATTTGTCGGGCACGAGGGCGTTGTACATCTTGGCTGTGATGATGCTGTCGACGTTGACGGTCTTGTTGTCGATCATATAGTTGGTCGAAACACGGATCTTTGTGGGATCGTCGATGTTGATGACGGTGGGTTTGTTGCCTTCGAACTCTTTGGCGAGTACGTCACGCACCTGGTTGAGGTCCTGAGCTTTGTCGAACTGGATCACGTAGTTGCGGCCACCAGAGAAGTCGATGCCCTGGTTGAGGCCGCGATAGAAGAGCGAGCCGACGAACAGGAGGATGACAGCGAGGATGATGCCGAACACAGCTTTGCGCTTGCCGAGGAAGTTGATGTGAGCGTTGGTGAACATCTTGCTCGACAGCGGGGTGCTGAATGTGAGTTTCTTGAAGGGTTTTGTCTTGTCGAAAGCGATGAACACGAGGCGTGTCAGATAGACTGCCGTGAAGAATGAGCAGACGATGCCGATGATAAGTGTGGTGGCGAAGCCTTTGATGGGGCCTGTACCGAACATCAGCAGGATGATGCCTGTGATCACCGAAGTGAGGTTGGAGTCGAAGATGGCGGAGAATGCGTTGCTGTAGCCGTCGGCTATGGCGTTGCGCAGGTTCTTGCCGGCGCGGAGTTCTTCTTTGGTGCGCTCGAAGATGAGCACGTTGGCGTCGACGGCCATACCGAGGGCGAGCACGATACCGGCGATACCGGAGAGTGTGAGCACGGCCTGGAACGATGCGAGGATGCCGAAGGTGAAGAAGATGTTGAAGATCAATCCGAGGTTGGCGATGAGGCCGGGGATGATGCCGTAGAATGCGCACATGAAGATCATCAGGAGGATGAGTGCGAATACAAACGACCAGAGGCCGTCGTGGATGGCCTGTTCACCGAGTGAAGGACCGATCTTCGTGGAGCTGATGATGTCGATGCTGCCGGCCATTTTGCCGGATTTGAGCACGTTGGCCAAGTCTTTGCCTTCGTCGGGGGTGAACTGGCCGGTGATCTGCGACACGCCGCCGGAGATCTGAGTCTGAACGGTAGGAGCGGAGTAAACGCGGTTGTCAAGGACGATGGCCACGCGTTTGCCGATGTTGTTGCCGGTGATGCTGGACCAGCTGCGTGCGGCGTCTTCGTTCATTGTCATTCTCACGAATGTGCCGCCGGCCTGTTTGTCGAAGTCCATTGTGGCGTCTTTGACAACGTCGCCGCTGAGCACGGCTTCGCCGCCGTCGGTCTTCATCGAATAGAGCTCATAGACGTCGCCGCCTTTGGTAGCTTCGGGTTTCACGCCCCAGGCGAATTTGAGATCCTGGAACATGCCGTCGTTCTGAGCCACCTGGATGAGCGAGTCGATGGTGCGCATCTCTTTGGCTGTTGCGCGTCCCACAACCATGCCCGAGGGATAAACGTCGGTGAAGTGGTTGAAGAATCCTTTGCTGTCGCCCTCTTTTTTCAGCTGCTGATCGAGCTGCTGGAGAGTGCGGTAATAGTCGTTGACCGGTTTTTCGATATAGAATTCGAGGTTTGCCGAAGCCTTGAGGAGCTCTTCCATGCGTTCGTGGTCGGTGACGCCCGGAAGCTCGAGGAGGATCTGGCCCTGATTTTCGAGTTCCTGGATATTAGGAGCGACGACGCCGAACTGGTCGATGCGCTGACGGAGCACGTTGGCCGAGCTGCTGACGCGGTCTTTGATTTCCTGACGGAGTGTGTTTTCAATTTCCGACTGTGAAGCGCCTGCCTTAATCTGATCGCGGAACATCACTGCGAGATCGAGTTTCGGGCTGACGGCCTGACTCTGCTTAACGAATTCGCTGATGAAGTCGGTTTCGTGTTTGCTTTTTACAATTGAGTCGGTGGTCGTGATTACTTTGTCGAGTGTGGAGTTGGCGTTGCTTCCGGCCATCGATTTGAGAATATCGGGCACGGAGAGCTGAAGCGTAACGTTCATGCCGCCCTTGAGGTCGAGGCCGAGGCCGATGCTGAGTTTCTGCACCTGCTTGTAGGTGTAGCCCAACCACACGGGTTTGTTGGCGATGCCGTCGAAGTAATCCTTGCGGACCTTCATGTAATCGGAAGTGTTTTTGTCTTGCACTTTGGCTGCTGCGTATTCATCGGCCAGTTTCTCATGATGGTTTGCCACGAAGGTAAACGAGAGATAGAAAAGGCAGATGACAATCAAGAAGATAGCCAAAACGCCGGCGACAATGCTTCCTAATTTTCCTTTTTGCATTGTGAGTTAATGGGTGATATTTGAGTTATTAAATTTTAAATTTCACGGTTTCAGCCTGCAAATATACAATTTTCTTTTGGATTAAAGCCAATAGTTTCCGCATTTTTCGTCAGTTCGGCTTTCAGTCTGGCTTTTTGGAGGTCATCTTTTCGAAGAGATTTCGGATTCCGTAGCCGGTGATGGAGATGTGTCCGCCGAGGATTTCCGACTGTACAACCGGGGCGGAAATTATCTCGCCGCCGATCATAATGGCCAGCTGGCGGCCGATGTTGTTGCGTGTCACCGTGGCCCATGTCCGGGCATCTTCGTCGACTAACCGTACGTCGATCGCCTCATAGGGATCGTAATTGTCGGCCTCTTTGAAGCTGACATGAACTGGGCCGGAGGGCCTGAATATGGCCGGAGTGTGAATGAGATAGAGGTCCGAGCCGACGTCGCCATTGATGGAATTGCGGCACCAGGCCGCTTTCAGGTCATTGCCGATTATCTGCGCGGCCGCCGGCGTGTTGAGCAGGGAGTCGACGGTCGGGATGTATTTCTTTTTTACCGTAGCACTGAATGATGAAGCGTTATTCGGCAAGATCATCTCCGAGAGTTGCGGATATGTGGTTGCAAGTGCAGCGATCACCTGCCGGGCTTCATCGCCGGCCACGAGATATAAGTCGATGTCGGTATCGGCGAGGTATTCCTCTGTGTCGTCGTATTCGTCTCGGTCGTCGCGTGTCTTGTTGCCGCAGGCTATGCAGCACAGAGCGAGCATAGCAATGAGAAGGGTGTGTGGAGCTTTCATGGCGGGGAGGATTAGCGGAGTGAGTTGATGAATTCGGTCATCTCGGGCGTGTGGGCTTCGACGCTTTCGAGCAGACGTATCTGGTTGCGTGTGCGCACGAGGTTGTGTTCGGGGTAGGATATTTTATAATATGTGTCGCCGTTGATGTAGTCGGCGAAGAAGCGCACGGCCTGCATGTAGGGGAAGAGGGCGGCGGCATAGGGGAGGTTGTCGATTTCCACGTCGGTGAGGAACTGACCTGCCGAGCGGAGATAGCCTTCGGTGAATGCGCGGAAGATGTCCATGCGGAAGCTCACTTTGTCGAGGTCGGGGCAGTCCTCGGCCACGGTGTTGGCGCCGGTGCGGAGGAAGTCGCCGTAGTCGCTGAAGATATAGGAGGGCATGACGGTGTCGAGGTCGATTACGCAGAGTACGCGTCCCTGACGGTCGAACATCATGTTGTTGACTTTCGTGTCGCAGTGGCAGATGCGTTTTGGCAGGATGCCCTGACGGTGGAGCTGCTCGGCGCGGCACATGGTGTCGGCGCGGCGCAGGAGGTCGTCGGCTATGTCGCGCACGCTGTCGAGGCGACCGGCGGCGTCGGCGTCGAGGGCTTCGCGCAGCTGCTGCAGGCGGAACTCCATATTGTGGAAGTCGGGGATGGTCTCGGTGAGCGTGTCGGGGATGTCGACGAGCATGGCCTGGAACCGGCCGAAAGCTTCGCCGGCCGAGCGCGACGAGTCGGGGGTGACGGCCTCGAAGGTGTCGGCCTCGGGGATGAAGCGCATCATGCGCCAGTAGTCAGCGCCGTCGAAGTAGTAGGTGCGGTCGGCGTCGGAGCGCAGGGGTATGAAAGAGAGCACGCGGCGGTCGATGTCGTCGGCCCCGGCTTCGGTGAGCTTGCGGCGGATGTGGCGTGTGACGGCCATGATGTTGCGCTGGAGGGCGTCGACGTCGGTGAATATGTGGTGGTTGATGTGCTGGAGCACATAGTCGGGAGTGTCGGCATCGGCGGTGTTGCAGCGATAAGTGTCGTTGATGAGGCCGTTGCCCAGCGGGCGTATTTCGGTGATGGTGCCTTCGGTGGCGAATTGCGATGTGATCGACTGGAGATCTTTCATGGGATGAGCGGTTTATTATTGGTGTGAGCTATTGATCGTGGGTGGGGTGGGTCAGGGATTCTCCTCGCCGTCGGGGCGCGGCTCATAGGCGCCCAGCGAGGCGGGCGAGGGATGAGGCGTGCCGTAGAAATCGGTTGCGGGCAGCTGAGTGTCGCAGGGCTGCGAGGCGCCGATGGCGGGCGAGTCGGGCTGCAGGCGATAGTCGAAGAGATATTCCGAACGCACGGTGTAGAACAGCGGGTCGGTGTCCCACAGGCAGCGGATGAAATGGTCGTCGTCGGTGCCTTTGCTGCGCATCAGGCATGAGGTGACGTAGACATCGGTGCCGGTGAGGTCGCTGCGGTTCATCTCGCCCGACGAGCCGTAGAGTATCGAGTTGACGATGCGTGCCGAGAGGTAGGGGAGTGTCGAGCCGTCGGTGTGGTCGGCGTCGGTGTGGTCAACCTGCAGCAGCGCGCCGGTGATGGCTGCGAAGAGATAATAGTTGGAGAATGTGCAGTTGACCATCTCGGCCGAGCCGCCGCAGAGGAGCACGGCGCCTTCGGCGGCTTCGGCAAACTCCGAGCCTACGGCGCGCAAGGTGCTGTGATTGGAGGTGAGCACGCGGCCGGCCGAGTTGCGGAGGCGGCAGTTGACGAGCGCCAGGTCGGTAGTGTCGGCGGTGAGGCCGCTCACGGTGTTGCGTATCTCGGTGAAGCTAAGCTCGTTGCCGGCCGACTGCGGTGTCAGTCTTACACCATGCCACTGGCTTGCCATGAGGTCGAAGGAGATGTCGCCGACCACGCTGCCGAGCCTGTCGCCGCGCATCACCACGGGCTGTTCGGCAGTGCCGAGGCACACCAGCCGTCCCTCCACCTCCACCGACGCTTTGTCGTGGAAGAGGAGTGTGGTGCCGGCTTCGAGGGTGAGTGTGGCGCCCGGGGCCACCGTCAGACGGCCGTAGATGCGGCGCGGATGGGTGGGACGCCAGCGCGTGTCGGCGGTGATCACCGGGTCGGTGAGGCGCTCCACGTCCTGCGATTCGGCCGTGAGCACCACCTTGCGGGTGACGCCGTTGGTGGTGAACGTAAGGGTGCGGTCGACGCGTGCCGGCTCAAAATCGCCGTTGGTGGGGAAGCGCGCCGACACGAGCACGTAGATAGAGTCGTTGGGACGGATCTCCACGCCCGAGAAGCGGGTGCCCGAGAAACCGTCGACGTTGAGGCGGAACACGCCGTCGTCGCCTTCGATGGATATGTCGGAAATGGACATCACCTTATCGTGGCGGTTGTAGACCATGAGCATCATGGTGGGCGTCACCTCGTCGGAATATTGTGTGCCGAAACGCAGCGTGTCGGTGCTGAATTCCGGCTGGTCGGCGGGCGAAGTCGATATGGAGTCCTCGATGCATGCCGCGAAGGCGGTGAGCATGACGGCGAGGATTACCGTAAGGTGGATATGTCTGAGAAAAGTGCGGTTCATAATTGTCGGTTGGTGTGAAGGCCTACGGCGGTGACGGTGACGGCAGGTGAAGATATATCATAACAATAACGCAACTTTTTAATATATATTGCGTATGGCCCCTTCGCGGCGTCGCGTCCGGGCGGCTGTCAGTTCATCTTCCGACATGATGGTGATGTGCGGCAGGCCGCTGATGATGTATAGGCCGATGGCGCGAGTCATCAGCAGGTCGTCGTGAAATCCCGGGCGTGCGGCGTAGGAGCCGTTTTCGCGTAGCTCGTAGGTGGCCAGCTCGTTGCACGTGCCGCTGTCGAGTTCGCGGTAGCGGCCGTCGCGCACGGCGGCAATCAGGCCGGTGATGATCAGCGATTTGGTACTGCGGTTGGTGTGGAAGCCCACGCGCGGCAGGGGCGAGGGGTCGTAGGTGGTGTCCTTGGGCATGCGCACGTAGAGGTTGCGGTAACCGGCGCGCAGCTCCTCGAGGATATACTGCGAGGCGCCTTCGGCGGCCGATTCGAGCGTGTTGCTCTCCACGGCCAGCAGGGCGTCGCCGTAGATGCGCCCCATGCGCGCGGCGTAGGCAGCCAGCAGGTCGTGATCGCAATGGCCGCGCCACTGGGCCACAGGCTCCGGCACGGCCTCGCGCGACGAGCAGGCGCCGCCGGGCAGACGGTCGAACACCGTCACCACCGAATAGTCGGAATGATAGGAGCGGCCGCCCACGTCGACGGCTATCACATAGCGGTTGCGGGGCGAGCGCGTGGTCCTGTCGGGCAGCGCCCACACCTTGAGCTCGCCGTCGGGCGAGGGTGTGTCGAGCATCGGACGTGTCTCGACCGTCAGGCGGCTTCGGTCGGCTCGCGGCATCCGGCCCGCAGGTTGTCGATGTCGGACGGGGCGAACACGGCATGCCCCGTGTTTTCGAAAGCTTCGGTAGGCGTCGACGGGAACTCGGCATGCATCTGCGTCTCGGTCTGAAATTCCGACAGCTTGCCGCGGTACCACCATATCATCTCGATGGTGAGGCCGCGCTCCCACAGCTCCTGCTCATAGTTGGTCCACGAGCTGATGAACGCCTCCTTGTCGGGGCACTCCTCGCGGTAGATCTCGATCTCATACCACGGCACGAACACCGGGCGGTAGGCGCTCTTGCCCCCTTCGGCCGAGAGCCACTGGCGGTGGAAATAGTTGCCCACGCCGTTGGCCGTCGACTCCATGGCTATCACCGTGTCGGCCTCGCGCGGAATGCCGCCGGTGACGCTGCGTATGAAGTCGCCCGGCTTCATGCGGTCGGTCTCGTTCCAGAAAGCCACCTCGCTCAGGTGGGCCATGGATATGTCGAAACCGCGCGTGGCGTCCTGCCCGAAGCTCGAGCATACGGTCACGCGACAGTCGCGTCCGGCTACGGCGCGCGTGTTCTGCGAGCGCTTCCACGGCGTGAACCGCGGGTCGCCGTCGTCGGCGTCCCACAGCTCCTCGGGATAGTCGGCGAGCATGTCGTCGTACATGCCGCGTATCACCCCCGCCGTGTCCTTCACCTGCGCGCATATCAGCGAGTTCCAGCTGCGCCGGCGCGTGAGCTGTATCCAAGCGAAATACATCTGTATCAAAGTCGAGCCACCCCACTGGCGGGCTTTGAGCATGATGAGGCGCAGCGGCCGGCCCTCGCGCCGGTCGGCTTCGAGCATGGCGGCCACGCGGCGCTGCGGGCCGTTGAGCACAAACGGTATGCGCTGCCCCGAGAGCTTGTCGCGGATCCTGACGCAGCGGGCGCACCAGAATTCAAAATCGTAGCGCACGCGCATACGCTCAAACGACAGGCGGTCGAGCTCCGGGCTGTAGCCCCGCGCTTCGGTCATCTCGGCGGGTATGTAGAGCGGCGCCCCGCTCCACGACACCATCGCGCGACGGCGCCATGACGCACCGGGGTCGCCGAGCAGCGGATCGGGCGGCGCCACCTCGAGCAGCTCGCGGCGGCGGGCGTTTTCCTCTATGATGGCAGATATTTCAGAACTTGTCATAAGGCATGAAAATTGATTGTGAGACAGGAGAGTCGGTAAAGCGCACGGCGATGCGGCTTATCACCGTGTCGGGCGAGGCGGTGCCTTCGAGGGCGAGATGCATCAGCGGCCGTGGCGGCGCGATGATGCGGCGCACTATCGGCGCATGGATGGCGCCGTCGATGCGCAGCGACAGCAGCGTGCGCTCGCGTGAGAAAGCAGGCGCGGGCGAGGCGCTTGCCGTGAGGGCTATCGTGCCCGAGAAATGCGACGCCGACATGATCACCTCCAGCGCCACCGCCCGGCAACCCGGAGGCATCGCTACGGCCGAGCGCCACGCTATCTCACGGCCGTGGTCCGATTGGTCGGCCTGAGGGAACCGCATCAGCGTGTCGGAGTCGCAGAGCCACAGCGTGTCGGCCACCGTGGCCATGCTTTCGAAATCGACCGGCGCGGTGATCAGGCTCAGGCCGCCGGCAGTCAAGTCGTGGAGATAGAGGTTTCCTTTCCCGTCGAGCAGCGCAAGGCGCTGACGCTCAGGATCCCATGCCGCGCGGCTGAAGCCCGACAGAGAGCCTGCGGCGTCGGTGCGCGACGCCGTGACACGTGTGGGCCGGCCCGAGAGCACGGCCATGACGGCGTCGGGCGTGCGACACACGGCGTCGGGCGCTGTGATGCCCCTCGGGTCGATGACCGAAGCCGCTATGGCACTGCGCCCGCAGTTGATGCTGACGGCATAGGCGGCCGCCGCCGAGAAGGCATAGAGATGGCATCGCGAGAAATCCCACGACTGCGAGCGCACGGCAGGCAGCAGCGCCATCACCGGCGAATGGCAGCACTCCACGGCGGCCACGGGCGTCAGCGGAGCCG
>URWH01000064.1 GCA_900551515.1 uncultured Porphyromonadaceae bacterium | reverse complement strand
GCAAATGCGCGGGTCTATGAGTTAAAGCGCCCGGTAGGGCAATCATTATTTTGCTATCAGCAGGAAGTAGTTTTTCTTACCGCGCTGCACAAGTATATACTTGTCATTGAGCAGCATATCGGTCGACGCCGCCATATACGGGTCGGCAACCTTCTCTTTGTTGACGCTCACGCCGCCGCCCTGCACCATCTTGCGCATCTCGCCTTTCGATGGGAACACTTTGGCTTTGTCGGTGAGCAGTTCGGCAAGTGCGATACCTCCTTCGATATCGGCGCGGCTAACCTCAAACTGCGGCACACCTTCCATCACGGCAAGCAGCGTCGGCTCGTCGATGCGGTGGAGTATCTCGCCGGCTTTGTTGCTGAACAGGATCTGCGAAGCTTCCACTGCGGCCTCATAGTCGGCTGCCGAGTGAACCATCGTAGTCACCTCTTTGGCAAGACGTTTCTGCAACGGACGCTGTCCGGGATCCTCAGCCTGCTGGCGCACGAGATCCTCAACCTCTTCACGGGTCAGCTCGGTGAAGATCTTGATGTATTTCTCGGCATCAGCATCCGAAACGTTGAGCCAGAACTGATAGAACTTGTAGGGCGACGTATAGCGGGGATCGAGCCACACGTTGCCGCTCTCTGTCTTACCGAATTTGCCGCCGTCGGCCTTCGTGATCAGAGGACAGGTCAGCGCAAAAGCCTCGCCACCGGTGGTACGGCGGATAAGCTCCGTGCCGGTAGTGATGTTGCCCCACTGGTCCGAGCCGCCCAGCTGCAGCTTGCAGTTCTTCTCGCGGTAAAGGTTCAGGAAGTCATAGCCCTGAACAAGCTGATATGAAAATTCAGTGAACGACATGCCCTGCTGGCTCTCGCCCGACAGACGTTTCTTCACCGAATCCTTGGCCATCATATAGTTGACGGTGATGTGCTTGCCCACGTCGCGGATGAAATCGAGAAACGAGAATTGCTTCATCCAGTCGTAATTGTTCACCATCTCGGCCGCATTCGGAGCATCGCTCTCGAAATCAAGGAATTTTGCAAGCTGTTTCTTTATGGCCTCCTGGTTGTGACGCAGGGTGGCTTCATCAAGAAGTTTACGCTCCTGACTCTTCATCGACGGATCGCCGATCATGCCGGTGGCGCCCCCCACAAGAGCGATAGGTTTATGTCCCGAGCGCTGGAAATGCTTGAGTATCATCACGCCCACAAGGTGACCGATATGAAGGCTGTCGGCAGTCGGATCTATGCCGAGGTAAGCTGTCGTCATCTCTTTCTTGAGCTGCTCCTCTGTGCCGGGCATCATCTGGTGGATCATGCCACGCCATGTAAGTTCTTCTATGAAATCCATTTTTTCTGTGTTGTTTTTTTGTGGCCACAAAGTTAACGCTTTATTGCCACATATCAAAATAAGCCCCGTCCCGCTGATATTCCAATAATATTCACAATAATATTCTTAAGTCCTGCGCGCCAACATCCCGGCCGGCGCTTTTGGTGCTGTCGGCAAATTTTTGTAGCTTTGCAGTCAGGAGATTCGTCAATCCATTCAATAGTCACATTATGCATTTGAGAATTAGCCTCTTACTCTGTATATTGACCTCTTTTGGCGCCGCTGCCGCCACGGCTCGTCCCGTAGCGGTGAAAAAGGCGGTTACGCCCGTGCTGACCGACACTATGCCGAAATTGCTTATCGACCGTCCCGATTTCGATTCATTGCTCACCGTGTCGCGTTACAAGGAAAGCCTGCCGGCCGGCAAATTCGGCCCCGTCGTTTTCGGAAAATACCATTTCCTCGACACCGTGCCTATGATCGTGAGCAACAACCGCGATCCCCGCTTCGCACGTGCCTACCGCTGGCTCGACAACCTTGCCGACGACGAGCTTACGGTTAACAATCTGCGGCAACGTTATGAGATAGCAAGCCCGCTTACGGTGAAATACAATGCCGCCTTCATGCCTGAAGTGCCGAAAGAATTCCGGGCTTTCATCGACAAAGGCACCACACGCATCAAATTCGAAGAGATAAAGGTCGACGACAAAAGCCTGAACGAAGTGCAGACCGACATCGAACAGCGCCACTGGCTGAAGACGTTCGACGCCTCGCTCCAGTTCTCCCAGGCCTACATCTCCCCCAACTGGTATCAGGGCGGCAACAACAACCTCAACATGATCGGCCAGCTCAACTACAACGTCAAGCTCAACCAGAAATTCTTTCCTAAAATACTGTTTGAAACCAACATACAGTATAAGCTCGCACTCAACAGCGCCCCCGACGACAGCATCCATTCCTACAATATCACCGAAGATATTTTCCAGCTCAACACCACTTTCGGTTACAAAGCAGCTCGCCGGTGGTACTATTCGTCCAACGTCATGTTCAAGACGCAGCTCTTCAACAGCTACCCGACCAACTCGCGAAACCGCAACGCCGCCCTCCTTTCCCCGGGCGAGCTCAACGTCGGCCTCGGTATGACCTACAGCTACACGAATCCTAAAAAGACGCTCACCTTCGGCACCTCGATATCACCCCTCTCATGGAACCTCAAGACGTGCATCAACAAACAGGTCGACGAGACAGCCTACGGTCTTGAAGCCGGACGCAAGTTCAAAAACAAGATAGGTTCGAGTGCCGAATGCACGCTGGAATGGAAGATCGCCTACAACATCGTCTATCATTCCCGCCTCTTCCTCTTCACCGACTACGACTATGCCTACGGCGACTGGGAGCACACCATCGATTTCAACATCAACCGCTTCCTTTCGACACGTCTCTACGTGCACATGCGCTACGACACTTCGACGCCCTACAATCCCGACAACGACTGGCGCAAGTTCCAGCTTAAGGAAATCTTCAGCTTCGGTTTCGCATATCACTTCGGCACTATCTGACATCCCACCCCAGTGAATGACGCCATTCACTCATGACTATTTATTTACGACAGCATGGACGGAAAAAACGCCAAATGGATATTGAGCATCTTGTTTACCGCTTTCTCTCTGTTTGCGGCAATATCCCTGCATGCTGAAAAGAAACTCATCGACCGGCTGCCGAAGATATCGCGCATCACGCCCGGCTTCGACTATTCCTCACTCCTTCATTCCATGTCGGAGGCTCCGCTCCACCACATCGAAGGCATCTGGCAGTTTCCCGCCACCGGCGTCACGGTGGCCATTTCGCGTCAAGACGGATTCGACACTCCGGCCTCCCCGGCTCAGCTCTACTCCATCGTGCTCGTGTTTTCCCCCAACCGGGCCATGCGTCCCGGCACCGTCATGGGGCTTATCGCCCCGATGGCCGGCCGGGGCGAATATGAGGCCAACATCTACACCTCTTCCGCCGGATCTAAACTGACCATCCCCCGCAAGTTCACGCTCCTGCTCTCCGACGACGACAGCTCCATCAAGTTCAAACGCCATAAAAGCGCATTCTCAGTCAATCTGTGGCGGCTGCTTCCCTATCTGTGGCGCTACACCGTGACTCCCAACCGCGACAACCGTGAAAACGACGGCTGTGTCCGCATTTTCCCCGAGCCGCCATTGCCTCGCGAACCGATATATCTTTAGCCCCGCCTCCTATGTCCAAAGCAATTCGAATCACGGCTCTATTGCTGATTGCATTAGCTTTTTCAGCTGCGGCACAGCGCACTACGCGCCGTGGCCTTCGCGTTGCCGACACCCCGGAAGCTGAGGCGGCCATTATAGCCGACACCCTGCATACGCCGCTCCCCGACTCCATAAAGATCAGCGGCTACGACAAGCCCCTCCGTTCCTCCTACGAAACGATGTTTGTGACCAACACCACCGACCGTCACATCACCGGCCTGCGTATTCAGCTCGATTATTACGACACCGCCGGCAACATCCTGCACAGCCGCCGGTGCGACGTCGCCGTCGACATCCCTCCGGCCACCACACGGCAGATATCATTGCGGTCGTGGGACAGACAGAATTCATTCTACTACCGTCTCTCGGCACGCCCGCGAAAAGCCGACGCCACGCCCTACGATGTCCGTTGCTCCATACTCTATCTTCTCACCTCTCACTCAGTAAACTAATGGCGCATCCCGTTGACCATATCCGGCAATATCTCGACATCACCCCCGAGATGGAAAATTCGCTTCGGTCCATCATGACGGAGCGTCACTTCCGGCGCGGCGAAAAATTTGAGGGCATTCACGCCTTGCGCAACCTTGCCTTCTACATCCGCAAAGGCTCGACGCGCACTTTCTACCATCATCTGGGACGCGAACACACCTACTCGTTTTCATTCGACGATGAGTTCGTGACCATGCCGTTCTCACTGCTCATCCATGACCCCAACGCAATCGTCACCGTTGAATTTCTCGAGAACACCGAACTGATTTTCATGCCCATCGACGACACCCGCAAGCTCATACAGACCTATGGCAACGAGCACATGGCCGTCGTGGCAAGCTACGTGATCTCAACGCTTTTCGAACAATATCAGACCATCGAGGAGCGCATGCTCGTCCTGCAGTCGCTTTCGGCATCGGAGCGCTACAGCTGGCTCATCAACCGCTATCCCAAGATCCTTGAGCGCGCCACCATCACGCAGATAGCATCCTATCTCGGAGTGACGAAAGAGACACTCTACCGCATCCGCTCCGGAAAATACGGCCAATCATCCCAAATAGCATCAAAATGAACGAATCCAAGCATACATCCGACGACGCCCTGAGCGCTACTAACGGCGACATTAACCGCCTTGGCAGCGGCAAGATCGGCCGATTGTTGTGGGAATACAGCATTCCGGCCGTAGTGGGCATGCTCGTGATGTCGCTCTACAACGTCATCGACCGCATTTTCATCGGACAGGGCGTCGGTCCCGAAGCCATTGCCGGTCTGGCCATCACCTTCCCCGTGATGAACATCTCTGCGGCTATCGGTGTGCTGATCGGCGCCGGCTCCAGCGCGAGGGTATCTATCCTTCTGGGCGCCCGCGACAAGCACGGAGCCGAAGTCACACTCGGCAACTCACTCGTGCTTATCATCGTCAACGCCTGCGTCTACCTGACCCTCATGCGCATATATCTCGATGACATCCTCATAGCATTCGGGGCAAGCCCCGCTTCGCTGCCCTACGCCCACGATTTCATGGCCTGGATTCTCCCCGGAATGCTCATCATGAACATAGGCTTCTCGCTCAATAACGTGATGCGCGCTTCAGGCTACCCCATCAAGGCCATGAAAGCGATGTTTATCGGTGCCGGTTGCAACCTCCTGCTTGCCCCGATCTTTATTTTCGCACTCGACATGGGCATAAAAGGAGCTGCGATTGCCACCGACATATCGATGGGCATTTTCACCGTCTATGTGCTCATGCATTTCATCAACAGGAAAAACACGCTCCATTTCCGACGCGGATGCTGGAAACTGCAGAGAAAGACCGTATGGAACATTATAGGCATAGGAGCTGCCCCTTCGCTCGTCAATCTGGCAAGTTGCTTCATCAACATCATTATCAATACCAATCTATATGAATACGGCGGCGACAACGCCGTAGCCGCTGCCGGAATCTTCACCACCTTCACTTCGCTCCTCTGCATGGCCGTAGTCGGAATGTGTCAGGGCATGCAGCCTATAGTCGGTTACAACTACGGCGCAGGCAATTTACACCGGCTTAAACGCGCATACTTCCTCACCGTCGTGTGGGGTACGGGAGTGGTTTCTGTCGGAGCCGCCATTGGATTATTCTGCCCGCAGCTGGTAGCCCGACTCTTCACAACCGACGCCAATCTCATTCAGGTCACATCCAATGCGTTTTCATTGGCCATGATATGCTTCTGCGTGGTTGGATTCCAGATTGTTTCAACAAATTTCTTCCAGTCAATCGGCAAAATCCCGCAATCTATATTCCTCAGCCTCACACGACAGGTGATTTTCCTCATACCGTTACTCCTCATCCTTACCGACAGATTCGGTCTCGATGGGATCTGGCTGTCGTTCCCCGTATCCGACGCTCTGGCTACCATCGTGACATTCGCCATGATCGCCCGTGAGTTCCATAAGATCGACCACACATTAAGAAAGGCTGATTTACAAAACAAAAACTGATTGCGACTCGGCAATATAAATCCAACGCTTCACCAACCGCCGCAACATGTTTCAACAGTTCAAACCATATGTTTGTCTGGCTTGCGACACTATATTCGCGGTTTTTTTCAATTTTTTTCGATTTAATTTGCATATCGGCCAAAAGATTACTATTTTCGCCATACTCTAACAACAAATTCTTGTACCCTCTGAAAAAAACCAAAAATCCATAATACCACATGAGTTACTTGAAATTTGATAAAAGCCTCATGATCAATTTGGAGCAATCACTTCTGAAAGAAATGCTCCGAACAAATCAATCGGGCGCTTATCACTGTACATCCGTGGTCGACTGCAACACCCGCAAGCAACACGGACTTCTCGTTGTGCCGATACCTGAAATGGACAATTCCTGGCACGTCCTCCTATCTTCGATGGACGTGTCGGTCATTCAGCACGGCGCTCAGTTTAATTTAGGACTCCACCGCTACCAAGGCGGCGTCTACAGTCCTAACGGTCACAAATACATCCGCGAATTCGACTGCGAAAGCGTGCCCCGCACCACTTATCGCGTGGGTGGCGTTATCCTCACCAAGGAAAAGATCTTCATCTCTCACGAAAATCGCCTCCTCATACGCTACACCCTCGTCGAAGCTCACTCGCAGACCACTCTCCGCTTCCGCCCGATGCTCGCCTTCCGCGAAGTGAACCAGTTGGTTATGGCCAACGACAACCTCAACACCGAGTGCGCCCCCACCGCCAACGGCATCTCCACTTGCCTCTATCCGGGCTATCCCACACTCTTCATGCAGTTCAACCACAAACCCGAATGGCACTACGAGCCCAACTGGTACAACGGCTTTGAATACGTGAAAGATATGGAGCGTGGCGTCCCCTACACCGAAGACCTCTGGGTGCCCGGCTATTTCGAAATCCCCATCAAGAAAGGCGAATCCATCATCTTCTCCGCCGGCCTGTCGGAAGTGTCGCCCCGCTCTCTCGCCAAAATGTATGAAAGCGAAATCGCCACCCGCACTTGCCGCACCAGCTTCTTCAACTGCCTGAAGAACTCCGCCAAGCAGTTCTATCTCAAGGACGCCGACGGCATGTTCATGCTCTCCGGCTATCCCTGGGGCAAAATCCTCGCCCGCAACACTTTCATGGCGCTCCCCGGCAACACCATCTCCATCGATCACCGCGACGACTACGAAGCCATCATGGAAACGGCCTCAAAAGCGCTCTCCAACTTCATGATCACCGGCGCCCCCGACCGCCGCATCATGGGCATCGACCTGCCCGACATCCCACTGTGGTGCATCTGGGCACTCCAGCAATATGCCAAAGCCTACGGCTCCGACGCATGCTATGAAAAATACATGCCGCTCATCGCCGAGATAGTCGACTACATCCTCGCCAACCGTCATCCCAACCTGCAGGTGCAGCCCGACGGCATGATCCGCACCGTCGGCACCGACACCCCGGTTTCATGGATGAACGCTTCGCTCTACGGCCGTCCCGTCGTTCCGCGCACCGGACTGTTGGTCGAATTCAACGCTTTATGGTACAACGCTCTTGTCTTCACCGCCAAACTCGCCGAAGGCAAAGACGCCTACACCGACCTCGTCAACCGCGCCAATGATGTGGCCGAACGCCTCAAACCGGTTTTCGTCGCCACCTTCCTCAACGACTACGGCTATCTCTACGACTATGTCAACGACAACTACGCCGACCCGTCGGTGCGCCCCAACATGGCCGTGGCCATCGGCCTCGACTATTCGCCGCTCGACCGTCGCCAGCGCAAAGGCGTGCTCGACGTGGTGACACGCGAGCTCCTCACCCCCAAAGGCCTGCGCACCCTCTCGCCCAAGAGCTTCGGCTATCGTCCCAACTATCTGGGCTCGCCCGACGAACGCGAAATGGCCCTCCACAACGGCCCCGCACGTCCATGGCTCTTCAGCTTCTATGCCGACGCCTATCTCAAAGTGTTCGGCCTCAGCGGCGTTAGCTACATCGACCGCATGCTCATCGGCTATGAAGACGAAATGACCAATGCCTGCGTCGGATCCCTCTCGCAGCTCTACGACGGCAACCCGCCATTCTCCGGCCGCGGTGCCATCAGCCACGCCACTAACGTTGCCGGCATCCTTCGCACCATCAAGACTCTTAAGAAATTCAACATCTAATCCGTCACACTCTCACGCTATATGAAAGCTCTAATGTTCGGGTGGGAATTCCCCCCTCATATTCTCGGCGGTCTTGGCACTGCCAGCTACGGCCTCACAAAAGGTATGTGGGAATGTGGCGATATGGAAATATCATTCGTCATCCCAAAGCCCTGGGGCGATGAAGACAAAAGCTTCGCTAATATTATAGGTGCCTCCCAGATCCCCATAGCTTGGCGCGACGTCAGCCGCGAATACGTCGAGCAGCGCATCGGCAAATACATGGATCCCGACCTCTACTTCAAACTCAGGTCAAACATCTATGCCGACTTCAACTACATGCGCACAAACGATCTCGGATGCCTCGAATTCTCCGGCCGCTATCCCGACAACCTCCTCGAAGAGATCAACAACTACTCGATCTGCGCCGGCGTCATCGCTCGCACTCTCGACTTCGACATCATCCACTCCCACGACTGGCTCACATATCCCGCCGGCATCCACGCCAAACAGGTTACCGGCAAGCCCCTCGTGATCCATGTGCATGCCACCGACTTCGACCGCTCGCGCGGCAATGTCAACCCCACCGTGTTCGGCATCGAAAAGGACGGCATGAACCAGGCCGACCACATCATCACCGTCAGCAACCTCACACGCCAGACCGTGATCGAGAAATACGGCATCGATCCCGCCAAGGTGACCACCGTCCACAACGCTGTCACCCCGCTGAGCGACGAGCTGCTCAACGTCGAAGTGAACAAGCCCAAAGAAAAAGTGGTCACATTCCTCGGCCGCATCACCATGCAGAAAGGTCCGGAATACTTTGTTGAAGCAGCGGCAAAGGTGCTCAAAAACAACCACAACGTGCGCTTCGTAATGGCCGGCTCAGGCGATATGATGGACAAGATGATCCTTCTGGCCGCCGAGCGCGGAATCGCCGACCGCTTCCATTTCCCAGGTTTCCAGAAAGGCAAGCAGGTCTATGAAATGCTTAAGGCCAGCGATGTCTACATCATGCCTTCCGTTTCGGAGCCCTTCGGCATCTCGCCC
>URWH01000063.1 GCA_900551515.1 uncultured Porphyromonadaceae bacterium | reverse complement strand
GCCGTCAACATTTATTATTAAACAATCTCTTAGATTAATGATTGCTGTGATGCGCGGCGAGGCCTATGACATTCGTGATTCGTAATCCTCGAAATTGAACCGCCGCAGATAGCTGCACTCTCCGTCGGCATCGCACCACACGATGTCGGGGTGCTGTAAGCCGTTGAACATATTGGTCTTGACGGTGGTGTAATGGTTCATATCCTCAAACCGCAGGCGCTGGCCGGGCTGAAGCGGCTGGGCAAAGCTCCAGGGACCGCAGAAATCGCCGCTCAGGCATGAATTGCCGCCCATGCGGTAGGTGGGCAATTCCGGATTGTCGGCGACACTTTCGGTAATGGCCGGGCGATAGGGCATCTCGAGGCAGTCGGGCATGTGGCAGGCAAACGATGCGTCAATGATAGCCGTCTTCACTCCTTGATTCTCAACGATATCCACAACCGACGTAACCAGATCGCCGGTGCGCCATGTGAAGGTGCTGCCCGGTTCGAGAATCACCTGCAGGTTGGGATGCCGGCGGCGGAAATCGAGAAGCAGATTGATGAGATGGTCCACGTCGTAGCCTTCGCGCGTCATCAGGTGGCCGCCGCCCATGTTGACCCATTTCAGCTGCGGCAGAAACTCACCGAACTGCTCTTCGAATGCCGCGAGCACACGCTCGAGATCGGCCGATGAGGATTCGCACAGCGCGTGAAAATGAAGCCCTTCGATGCCCTCGGGCAGATGGCCGTCGATCATGTCGCGGGTGACGCCGAAGCGCGAGCCGGGCAGTGCCGGATTGTAGATATCGGTTTCGATGACCGAGCATTGAGGATTGATGCGCAGCCCAGGGCTTACGCCGGCAGCAAGCGCCCGCCGGGCGAACCGCTCAAACTGGCTCAGCGAGTTGAAGGTGATGTGCGACGATCCGGCCAGAAAGCTGTCGATAGTCTGCCCGGTGTAGGCCGGACAATAGGTGTGGGCTTTCACCTGCAGATGTTTGTTGCCTAGCTGAAGCTCGTTGAGTGAGGATGCCGTGAAACGGAATCCCATTTCACGCATCGGGCCGAACGTGCGCCATAGGGCGTTGGCTTTGAAGGCCATGATGATCTCTACACCGGCGCGGCGCCTTACCGAATCGATAAGATTCAGATTGCGGCGCAGACGGTCTTCGTAGACTATATAATAAGGTGTGGGCAATTGCGATTCTTTCATCGGCTTTGGGTTCAGGATTGAATAATCGAAAAACGGGCAAATTTGAGCAAAAGCACACGGCTGCCGAGATTGCTGAAGTTGACAACGATGCGCGGATCGGGATGCGAAGTGTCGATACTTTCAATGACGCCTTTGCCGAAACGATTGTGCTCGATGAGCATGCCTTCGGCCACTTCGTTGATGGTGTGGAAGCCTTCGGGCTTTGCTGCCGTGCCGCCAGTGCGAACGGCCGACGACGTTGGCGAATGCGGGGCGGGACGGTCGGCCGGAGTGCTGTAAGATCTGCGGCCTGATGCGGCAGGCGTGGATGAGCTGTGGTAGGAATCAGCGTAGGATTCGAATGAGCGTTTCGGCGGAGCGATCGATGTGCCCGTTGACAGTTTGAGATAGCGGGTGTCGATGTCGCGCAGGAAGCGCGACGGCGAGGTCATGCAGGTCATGCCGTTGCGGTAGCGGCTCGACGCATAGCTCATCATGCAGAAATTTTTGGCACGTGTGATGGCCACGTAGAGCAGACGGCGTTCTTCCTCTATTTCGCTGAGCGAATTATTGGCCATTGCCGACGGAAACAGATCCTCCTCGACGCCGACAATGAACACATTGTTGAATTCCAGACCTTTGGCGGCATGCACCGTCATCAGCGTCACGCGCTCCTGCGAGGATCCGTCGTCGGTGTCCTGATCGGTGGCCAGCGACACGTCGCTCAGAAAGTCGCTGAGGCTTACGGCACTGTTGCCCTCCTCGGTGTTGTTTTCGATGAATTCTCTGACACCGGCAAGCAGTTCGTTGAGGTTTTCCTGTTTCGACAGATTCTCGGGCGTCTTGTCGTTGACCAGCATCGAAAGCAGATGCGTGCGCTCGATAATCAGCCGGGCCAGATCGTCGGCATTCTTACCTTCGGCATTGGCGTTGATAAACGACTGAATCAGCGAACGGAAATCTTCAAGCTTGCGTCGCGTGCCGGCATTGAAGCCGAGATTGAAAGCTTCGGTGTCGTTGATCACCGTCCACAGGCTCACCTTTGCGTCGATTGCAGCGCGCGTCAGCTTGTTGAGCGTGGTGTCGCCGATGCCTCTCGACGGGAAATTTATGATGCGGCGCAGGGCTTCGTCGTCGTCGGGATTGACGGTGACGCGGAAATAGGCTATGGCATCCTTCACCTCCTTGCGCTGGTAGAACGAGAGGCCGCCGTAGATGCGGTAGGGGATGTTGCGCTTGCGGAGCGATTCCTCGAGCACGCGGCTCTGTGCGTTGGTGCGGTAAAGGATGGCGAAATCCTCATATGAATCGGAAGTGCGCATTTTCAGCTGGGAGATGCGGTTGGCCACAAGGTAGCCCTCCTCAAAATCGCTGTAGCTCTGGACGACTTCAATGCGTGAGCCGGGGTCGTTGTTGGAGAACACCTTTTTGCGTATCTGCTGGGTATTTTTTTCGATGAGCGAATTTGCGGCGTTGATGATGTTTTGCGTCGAGCGATAGTTTTGCTCGAGTTTGAAAATGCGAAGCGAGGGATAGCCCCGCTTGAGGTTGAGAATGTTGCTGATGTTGGCGCCGCGGAACGAATAGATGCTCTGTGCATCGTCGCCCACTACGCACAGACGCTCGCTGGCGCTGCACAGCTGCGACACTATGACGTGCTGGGCGAAATTGGTGTCCTGATATTCGTCGACGAGCACGTAGCGGAAGAATTCCTGATAGTGGTGCAGCAGGTCGGGATTGTCGCGCAGGAGCACATTTGTATAGTAGAGCAGATCGTCGAAATCCATAGCGCCGGAGCTAACGCATCGGTCGCGGTAGATGCGGTAGATGAGATACGTGTCGGGGCGGCGTGCCTGTCGGTCGGCATCCATCACATCCTTGAGCGTGGCATATTTTTCGGGAGAAACAAGGGCATTTTTGGCCGAGGAGATGGATGAGAGCACGCTGTTGGGCTTGTAGACTTTATCGTCGCAGCCGAGATCCTTGATGATGGATTTGACGAGCGATTTGCTGTCGGCGGCATCGTAGATGGTGAAATTGGAGCGGTAGCCCACACGGTCGGCGTTCTGCCGGAGGATGCGGCAGAAGATGGAGTGGAACGTGCCCATCCAGAGCCGGGAGGCGGTTTTGGGGCCGACGAGCTGCTCGATACGTTCGCGCATCTCGCGGGCGGCTTTGTTGGTGAACGTGAGGGCGAGGATGCGCCAGGGCTCGTAGCCGAGCTGAAGGAGATGCACTATCTTATATGTGAGCACACGTGTCTTGCCGGACCCGGCACCGGCGATGACGAGTTCGGGGCCGTCGGTGTAGACGACGGCGTCGCGTTGTTGTGTGTTGAGCTTCTGAAGATATTCTTCCACGAGAATGTTTACGGAGTGGTTCGGGGTTGGTCTTTTGAATGCAAAAATAACAAATTCCGACGGCAAATCAGCGCTGAGCGGCGATGAAAAATCAGTCGTGGGTGTAATGTTTGAAAAGACGCCGGAACGATTCGATTCCGCCGAAACATGTGACCATGTCACCGTCCTGCACGCGCTGGTCGCTGGAGGTGATGTCGGGGATCACGGTGTAGCTCTCGTGCTCAATGCCGAGGATGTTGCGTGAGGGCTGTTTGCGTGAAGCGGCTATGAGAGTGAGGCCGAATTCCTTGCCGAGATCGAGGCTTGAATAGCGAAGCCCGACAAAGAGCTGGGGCACACGGAATTTCACCACCATGTGATTTTCGTCGACGTGCAGGGCTTCAGTGTCGTTGCCGAGGGCCATCTCATTGACAAGGTCGGCGGCTGCACGCTGTTCGGGCGTGATGATGCGGTCGAGGTTGAAGCTCTGAAGGATGGACTCGTGGAGACGGTCGATGGCGCGGGCATAGATGTGGGGCACGCCGAGCTTCTTGAGGATGGCAACCGTGCGGATGCTGGCGCCGAAATTCTCGCCGATCGCCACAATGACCAGGTCGACATTCTTCAACGGAAGCACACTGAGCGACACTTCGTCGGTTGAGTCGATGATATAGGCTGTGGAGATGAAATCTTTTATTGATTCGACAAGGCTTGGATTTTTGTCTGCACCGATCACTTCGTGCCCCATGTTGGTGAGGTCGATAGCGAGGTTTGATCCGTAGATGCCGAGGCCGATGATGAGATAGCGCATTGTAATGGGGGATATGTTAGTTTATGATGATGTTGTCAGCGGGGTAGACGATGTTGTGCTGCCGGTGACGGCGTACGATGCCGGTGAGGAGCGATATGAGTCCGACACGCCCGAGGAACATGGCTACGCACAGGAGCACTTCGGAGGCGTCGGAGAGCTGCGAGGTGATGCCGAGCGATGATCCGACGGTGAAGAGTGCCGAGCATGATTCGAAAAGCAGGGAGCGCACCGGGAGGTCGGGTTCGAGTCCCACCAGTATGACGGAGAAGAGGAGATAGGAGATGATTGACAGGGCTACGACGGCGTTGGCGCGGCGGATGGAGCCGGTGCTGACGGTGCGGTTGAATGCCACAACTTTCGGCGCTCCGGTAACGATGGCGCGGATGTTGAGGCAGATGGCCGCGAGGGTGTTGACTTTGATACCGCCGGCCGTTGACTGTGCCGCGCCGCCTACCCACATTAAGAACAGCACGACAAGGAGCGTGGTGTTGAGGAATCCGGCCGGATTGACCGATGAGAATCCGGCGCTGCGGGGAGTGGCCGAGTTGAACACCGACTGGGTGACTTTCTGCCAGAAGGTCATTCCGGCAAGCGAATTGTTGTATTCGAGGATGAAGAAGATGACGGCGCCGGCCACGAAAAGAATGGTGAAGGTGACGAGCACGATTTTGGTGTTCATATTATATAGGTGCACCTGACGCGCATCGGAGTCTTTCGCGATGCGATGCAGGCGGTATTTCACCTGACGGAACTTGATGGCGATTGCATCGCGGAGATTGACAAGGATAGGGAATCCGATACTGCCTGCGATGATGATGGCCGACATGATCCAGTAGATGGAGATGTTGCCGTTGAGCAGCATGGGATTTGCCATGCCGTCGGGGAGGGTGGAGAATCCGGCGTTGCAGAAGGCCGAGATGGCATGGAAGGCCGAGAAAGCGATCTCGTCGGGCAGCGTCATGCCGAGGGTGCCGTGGACCGATACGAAGATGAGCAGTGCTCCCGTCGCTTCGACAACAATGGTGAAGCCGAGGATGTAGAGCAGGGTGGGAATGAGCGACGACATGCTTTTGGAATAGATCATATCCTTGAGCATCAGCTGGCTGTAGATCGAAGCCTCGCCGCTGAAGAAGAGAGCGAAGAAGCTGGTGAACGTCATCACTCCGAGTGCTCCTATCTGGATCAGGATTGCCAGAATGAGCTGGCCGAGCGGCGTGAATGTGGTGGCTACGTTGATGGGAGTGAGGCCGGTGATGCTGATGGCGCTTGTGCTGACAAAGAGAGAGTCGATATATGAAATGTCGGTGTAGGAGCATTTGGGCAGCATAAGCAGGAATGAGCCTATGATGATGAACACCAGGAAGCTGCACGACATGAGCAGTGAGGGGTTGGTGCGCCGCCCTACCAGCTTGAATATGGCGAACGAGAGCCCGACGACGGAATAGGCAGCCATGCAGCCGTAGAGGAATTTGTTGGAATAGAGGATGGCTTCGAGCCACGGGATCCACGGATGCTCGGGATGGGGATAGATCCACGGAAGAAGGGTGACGAGCATGGCTATGTCGACAATCCATTTCACCGTCCTGGTGTTGCGGAAAGTGTTGCGGGGATTGAAAATGAGGTTGAAGCTGACGTTGGTTATGAATATTCCCTGACACAGTCGCAGCAGGTTGTGGATGCGGCGCACATCGTCGGGGTTGTGATCATATCCCGCGCGGATAACCAGGGCGACGAGGCACACGATCTCAGCCACCACCGAGATGACAATCAGAGCCTGCGAAATGCCGCTGATCACCGGCAGGGAGCGGTGCCCGTAACGCAATGTGGCATGGCGCATCAGGGCGATGCGGGCGCCGATGCCTTGAAATATGTTTTTGTGATTCGAAGGTGACATGTCGGTGATCTGCGTGGGGTAGGGGTTATGAAAGTTCTGACAGCTCGAGCCAGCGCATCTCTTTATCGTCGAGGATGCGTGAGATCTCGTCGTAGCGTGCCGACATGGCGGCCACGTCGGTGAGCGTTTCGCCGGAGTTGAACCGGGCTTCGAGGGCCGATTTTTCGGCAGTGAGCTCGTCGATCTCAACGGTCAGCGCCTCAAATTCCTTGCGCTCCTTGAATGTGAGCTTGCGCGGGCGCTCCGTTTCCGGCCGGCGCGACTGCGCCTTCTGCTGCCTGGTCTCCGATTTGGCTTCGGCGGCAAGGCGGGCGTCGCGTTCGCGTTTGTAGTTGCGGTAGTCGGTGTAGCTGCCGGGGAAGTCGCGGATCACGCCGTCGCCCTCAAGCACCCACAGATGGTCGACGATGCTGTCGAGGAAAAAGCGGTCGTGGGAAACGACGATGAGGCAGCCCGAGAATGTGCGGAGATATTCTTCAAGGATGCCGAGAGTGACGATGTCGAGATCGTTGGTGGGCTCGTCGAGTATGAGGAAGTTGGGACGCCGCATGAGCACGATGGCCAGATGGAGCCGGCACCGTTCGCCGCCGCTGAGGGTGTGGATATATTTCTGCTGATCGGCAGGTGAGAAGAGAAATTTGGTGAGGAACTGCATCGGGCTGTAGCTTAGTCCTTCCTCGAGACGGATATCGTCGGCAATTTCAGTAACGGCGTCGATGACACGTTTGTTCATGTCAAACTGTATGCCGTCCTGACTGTAGTAGCCGAAGCGGACGGTTTCGCCGACATCCCATGTGCCGCTGTCGGCAGCCACGAGGCCCTGAAGCATTTTAATAAGAGTGGATTTCCCTACGCCGTTGCGCCCTATAATGCCGAGCTTTTCGTAGCGTGCGAATGTGTAGGAAAAATCGTCGAGAATCACTTTGTCGCCCCAACGTTTGCTGATATTGCGGGCTTCAAATATTTTCGAACCGATATATGATGATTTTATCGAAGAGATGTCGACGTTGTTTTCCCGCAGATCGACGCGCGAGCGGTCCTTGAGGTCATAGAATGCGTCGATGCGGTATTTGGCTTTGCCGGCGCGGGCCTGGGGCTGGCGGCGCATCCATTCCTGCTCGCGGCGCAGCGTGTTTTTCACGCGGGCGAGTTCGGCGCCCATCGCGTCGATGCGTTCCTGACGGCGGCGCAGGTAATAGTCGTAGTTGCCGTCGTAGGTGAAGATCTGCTGACGGTCGATCTCGATGATTTTATTGCAGACGCTGTCGAGGAAATAGCGGTCGTGCGTGACCATGAGCAACGTCACGTTCTGCCGCCGCAGATAGTCCTCGAGCCATTCGATGATCTCTATGTCGAGATGGTTGGTGGGCTCGTCGAGGATGATGAGGTCGGGGTTGTCGAGGAGCGTGCGGGCGATGGCCACACGCTTTTTCTGACCGCCCGAAAGGGTGGCGGCTTTGGCTGAGAAATCGGTGATGCGAAGCTGATGCAGCATCTGCTTCAGCCGCTCGTCGTAGTCCCAGGCGTTTTCGGCGTCCATGAGCTTCATGGCTTCTGTGATGCGCTCCGGATCTCCGGATGCCAGTGCCTCTTCGTAGGCCGCGATGGCGCGCGACGACGGGGTGTCGGAGCTGAGGCAGGCTTCAATGACGGGCAGCGATTCGTCAAGCTCGGGCGTCTGGTCGACAATGCCTACCCGGAGGTCGTTGCGGAAGATGACCGAACCGGAGTCGGGGGCTTCCTTGCCGGCGATGATGTTGAGCAGTGTAGTCTTGCCGGAGCCGTTTTTTGCTATCAGACCTATTTTGTCGCCCTGATTGACGCCGAATGTGACGGAGTCGAAGAGGATGCGGTCGCCGTAGCTTTTGGTGATATTGTCTATTTGTGCGAGTATGGCCAATTTTGATTGAATTTGGAGGTTGTTATGCCATAATGGCTATGGAAGTTGTGCTCGATATTATTTTAAGGTCAGCTTAATTCGATGAATTCGTTTGTGTTGTAGTCGCGTGAAGCTTTGGATCCTATTACTTCGTCCCACAACATTGGCGACAATCCTGTACCGGGGCGTTTTGTGGTAATGTCCTCGACAGTAATGGTATGGCCTTTGACTATGTGTCGTGCGGCAACGATACTGCGGCGAGCTATGGCAATATTGGCTTTTTCGGCAGCCGTGACGGCTTTCTCCGGTGCGCCCAGGGCAGTCTCGACATTCCGTATAGCGCGAACCATATCGGTCAATTCGGACGGCTCAAGTGACGCCTTGTGGTCCGGGCCTTCCATTTGTCGGCTTAGGGTGAAGTGCTTTTCGATGACGTGTGCTCCGCGTGCGGCAGCGGCTATGGGTACGGTGATGCCGCGTGTGTGGTCGCTGTATCCTACGGCGGCGCATCCCAGAGTGGCCAGAGTGTCCATGGCACGCAGGTTGACGCTTTCTAATGGTGCCGGGTACTGGGTGGTGCAGTGCAGCAAGATGATGTCGCGGCGCGACTTCCCGGAGGCTTCGAGTACATTGAGGGCTGCTTCGACTTCGGCCATAGAAGACATGCCGGTAGACATTATCACTTTGCCATGCCGGGCGGCGATAGCCCGCAGGTAAGGCAGGTCAGTGATTTCGCCCGAAGGAATTTTCCAGTAGTCCATGCCCAGAGATGCAAGGAATTTGATGGAGGTCAAATCGAAAGGTGTGCTCATGAACCCGATATTGCGTTTGTTGCAGTACTCGGCAAGTTCGGCAAAGTTTTCGAACGTTAATTCGAGCTTTTTGAGCATAGAAAGCTGGCTATTGTCAATGGGCTCTGGGCACGCTTGGGCTTGATATTGAGCGCGTGGCGCTGATTCTATGACAAGTTCCTCGGCTTTGAATGTTTGGAACTTGACATAGTCTGCCCCGGCTTCAGCCGCTGCGTCTATCAGGCGTATGGCTGTTTGTAAGTCGCCGTTATGGTTGACGCCGGCTTCGGCGATTATGACGGTGTGCATAGGCGTGATGGTGTTGTTAGGGTTTATTGCACCTTTTTGGCGGGACATCCGGTATAGGTGCCTTCGTGGCTGATGTCCTTTGTGA
>URWH01000062.1 GCA_900551515.1 uncultured Porphyromonadaceae bacterium | reverse complement strand
TTTATCGCTAATCACCAAATTTTCAATTACTTAATTTCGTCGAACTCACGTTATTTATGTGGCTAATGTGATTTATGTGGCTTGGAGAGGTGCAAAATAAAAGAGGGCTGAGGTGGCGGCTCTCTTTTATTTTGTGTGGCTGAGGGGAATGGCTTCAGCACTTTCCCTGACCGTGGCAGGAGATGGCTTTCGTCTCGGCATCCTCAACCTCCTGCTCGGTAGGCTGGAAGCCGGCTTCCCATTTCGACACCTGATTGGGCTTGCGGCCCTCGATCTGCCAGTCGAAAGGATAGAAATGGGCATTGGAATTACGCCACGACGGTTTGCGCAGGGCATAGATCACAAGCGGGATTGCTACAAACACGGCCACACCGATGAGAAGGATGCCGATGTAGATCACGGGCGAACCGGTAGTGATCTGGCTTGGCGGCAGATAGCTCAGCACGAGAGCCAGGAGTGCGCCAAGGATGCCCACCGTGCAGGTGAGGATCATGCCGAATTTCCCGCCGGGCACGCGGAAGCCGCGCTTCTTATTGGGCTGCGTGCGGCGCAGACGGATAAATGCCGCATAGATCATGAGCACCAGGAAGAGATAGATGATCGTTGCCATCTGCGACATGATCTGATAAGCCGATTCGACTGTGGGAAGCACTATCAGCACCAGGCACAGCACCGACACGAAAACTCCCGCAACATACAGAATCGGCTTGTTGATGCCCTTGCCGTTGGTCTTTTGCATACCGCGGGGCAGATATCCCGACTGCGCCACCGCCATCAGACCGGTCGACGGGCCGGTGACAAGCACGCTGATCTGACCGATGACGCCGAACAGGATGAAGACAGCCGTGATGTTGCCTAACCAGCCCAGACCGAAGCCGGACCACAATCCTTTGTATGCCATCAGCAGCGACTGGAGCAGATCAATTTCCCCGGTCGGTATCACAAGACCTATCACAAGCGTGCCTATGGCGTAGAGCAGCACGATCACACCGATTGACAGAAAAACAGCCCTCGGAAAATCGCGCGAGGGATTGCGCATGTCGTTGATGTGCACGGCCTGAGTTTCCATGCCCGCATAGAAAAGGAATATCGACGCGGCGAGCACTATGGTGCCGGCATTGGAGAAGTCGGGAAAGAAAGGCATCTCGGTAAGATAGATATGCTTGCCCGAGAAGAAATAGATGACACCGAGAATGATCAGTAGCGCTCCCGGAATGATGGTTCCGAACAGACCGCCGAGCGTGCTCAGCTTATTGGCCGAGCGCTGACCGCGGAATGCATTGAACGTTGCGCCCCAGAACACGACCATCGCTATGACAAACGTATAGGTCTTGTCCGACGCCAGTGCAGCATCGAAACTCTGAGGCCAGAAAACATAGGCCAGCGAGGCCGCTCCGAACATCAGCACCGTCGGGAACCAGAGAATCACCATCTGCCATTCGAAATACATGGCTGTCCAGCCCCATCGTGGTCCGAAAGCCTCGGAAATCCAGCGGTAAAGGCCCCCGCTCTTGGTCCATGTCGAAGCCAGTTCGGCACACACCAGCGAGAAAGGAAGCAGGAACACAATCGCGGCGAAGAGGTAATAGAATATCGACTGCACGCCGTATTTAGCCTCCGAGGGAAGCCCGCGCAACGACAATATCGTGGTGACGATCATGATGGCCATCGCTGTCATCGTGATCGACCCGCTCGCCGTCGACACGATCTTCTTGCGGTTGGATGCCGTGTAAGCCGACGGCGGCGTTTGTCCGTTCTGATTATCCATCTCTGTTGTTTTGTGATACATTCTCTTGAGGTCTTGTATTTTCAATTGTGTATATCTAAATACATGTGCCTGCGGGAAAAAGTTTCTTTTTCCGCAGGCTTTTAGCACATATTATCATCTTTTAATCAATCGGCCGATACCGGCCATGACAATGGTTCCGGAGGCCGGAACGCAAGCGGGGCGGCGCTTCCGGAAAGGTGCGCCGCCCCGCGGTCATGAGTGGTGTATCTTCAGATCAGGGATCAGTCGTTCCAGGTGCAGCTTACGAATTCAAACCGGCCCTGACCAACTACCTTATAGATGATGGTGGCGGGAGAGGTGGTGCCGGTATAGAAGTAGAAGTTGATGGTGACTGTCACGTCGATACCGTCGACCGGCTTGATGTCGGGGTGCAGGATGGCGAGAGCGCCGGGCATCACTTCGGTTTCGAAACGCTGCTTTTCGAGAGCTACGACTTCGTCGTCGGTCATCGAAGCATAGCCGGCATAAGCGGCTTTGGCAGCACCCGGACGGAGGTCCACGTTGCCCTGATAAGCCGACGTACCGCAATAATATTCATTGTTGCCATAAGATGAGATATAAGCTGATCCGTCGGGCACATTGTCTTTCACCCAGTCGACGCAGGTCTGGAAATAGAGCGTAGAGGAGGCCTGACCTTTTCCGGCGGGGAGATTGATGGTGAGCGAGGGATCGTAGTTCCAAACGCCGTTGCTCTTTACGAACTGAGCGGTTTCGGTAACGATTCCGTCGTAGAGTATCCATTGTGAGCCATCGTAGGTGTACTGATCGCAGCGTGTCACAGTTTCAGTTCCGTTGTAGTAATAATAGGCCACAAAAACAGTTTCGTCGGCTACAGCATAGGGATATTTCTGCGACAGATATTTCGGCAGCAGAGTAGCGGGCACGGTGCCGGAGAGATTGTCGTAGCTCTGGCCCATAGCCTGATAGTCGGCATGTGAGAGGATGGAGGTGCTGGGAGCTACAGTCCAAGCCGATCCGTCGAACTTGTAGACGGCGTTCTCGTTGACCGAAGGAACGGTCACAGCGGCGCGCGATGAAGCGGCGTTGCGGTGTGCCTTGGCAATCGTGGTGCCGTTGACTTTGGTCACAACGACATTGAAGTATTTGCCTCCGGCAATAGCGACGAGGTAGCCTTCGACAGTGACATTGGCTCCGTTGGTCAGCTTGGCTTTGACAGCATCGCTGGCACCGTAGACACTGCCCATGGCCTTGTCGGCGCCGGCAACGGTGATGTTGATGTTGCTGCCGTTAACCGCGACAGTGCCCGACATCGACACATAGTAGGGATTGATGACGATCACGTTTTTGCCTGCGCTCTTGTCGGCAGCATAAGCCGCATCGGCCGTAGCCTTCAGAGCTTCGAGATCGGCACCTGTAACGACGGTGGCCGATGGATAGGTCACGGTGCGTTCACCTTTGACTGTGTAAGTCGATCCGGAACTGATCTGCTTGCCATAGTTGTTGACGCCGACAGTGCCTTCGAGAGTGATTTCAGAACCGACTTTCAGATCAGAGAACGGTTCGGAGCTCGGACGATAGCAGAATATCAAGCCGGAAGCATCGGTCAGTACAAAACCCTGGGTGGAGAGAGCCGACACATAGCCGTTGATGGTGACAGCGGCATCCTTGGCGGCATCCTTGATGACATTTGACAGCTCGAAGGGAGCTTCGGGTTCAGGGGCTGTCTGGAACACCGGATCGGTAGTCGAAGTGTTGTAGTTCACGATCACGTAGTCGCCGTTGGCGGCATCGGGGAGAGCCGTTTTGAGCACTGCGGGGAGCGAACGTGCGGCTGTGTGGGAGGGAGCGAACGACATGGTGTAGTCCTCCTCGCTGCCCCAGACGGTCTGGTAGTCGGCTTCGGTCACGGTATACTTGGCCGCGGCGGCAATGTCGGTAACCTGTTCGGGAATGGCGGCCGCGGTGCGGTAAGTCACATTGATGGCGGAGCCGTTACTGAGGGCGAAATAAGGGAATTTCGGATCGCTGAGCAGGGCCGGGATGTATTTTTCGGGCGTGATGACGCCGGTGAAATAGCACTGTGAACCTACGGCGGCGAGAGCTTTTTTGTTATCCTCGCCGGCAAGAGCCACGTTCGCGCTATTGGTAGAAAGAGTCTTATAGTCATTGGCCGTCAGCGTGTAGTCGATACTCTGCACATCGGTTGGACGGGGTTCTTCAAACCCGGGGAGCTTGTCGTTCCATGAGTTGTCGTCGCAGCCTGCGAAAAGAAGGACGCATCCCGAAACAAGCAGAAATTTATTAATATTTCGTATCATACGATATTTCTTTGGATGGGGTTATTAGAAATTGATTTTCAGCTTGAGGCTGTAGGTGCGGCCGAAGGAGTAGAACAGACGGTTGGCGTTGCGCCATGTGCCTACGCTGCCGGTCGGTGTCTGACACTGCGTCACGTAGTTGTAATTGCACAGGTTGTTGACGTTGCCGTAGATTGTTGCATCGAGGCCGCCGAGTTTGAAGCGGTAGCTTGCGTTCATGTCGAGCACGTTGCCCCATGGAATTCTCCATGGTGTGCCGGCTGAGATGACCTCACCGTTTGTGCCTCCGCTGAAAGTGCTTGAGGATATATAGATGTCGGAGTAGTTGCGGAAGAATGCTGTCCAGTCAGCGCCGATGCGGAAACCCTTGAACGGTTTGAATGTGGCGCCGAGCGACATGGTCGTCTGAGCCGAACCGCCCACTTTCGCACCCTTCTGGTTGAGAGTGGCATGGAGGTGGTTGGCGCCCATGATGCCGTCGGAGGCGATCGTACCGTTGAGGCTCGAAAGCGGAGCGCCGTTCTGGTTGTAGAAGTAACCGGTTGCATTTGAATCCCACTGCCAGTCGCCAAGCGATAACATGGCGTCGAATTCAAACCATTTCACCGGTTTGAGTTTGGCAGCGATCTCGATGCCCATGTGGCGGGCGTCGACGCCGTTCATGGCGAAGTAATAGTAGGTCGAACCGTCCTGAGCGGATGCGGGATCGATCTGATCGCCCTTGCTCATTGTCTTGTCCATCCACTTGGTGTAGTAGGCGTTGACATCCACGGCAAGGATCGGTGAGTGATATCCGTAGCCGACCTCAAACGAATATGTCTTTTCGTTGCGCGAGTCGGGGTTTGTGATGTTTGATTTCTGTGCCGAAAGGAACACGCCGTTGCTGAAGAACGGTGCTCGGCTGATGTAACCCATGTTGAAGAACACGTTGTTGTGACGGTCGATGTTGTAGTTCGCTCCGCCCTTGATAGTGCCGCCGATATAGTTTTTCGTTTCCGAACGCGCATGTTCGGCATCATAGAAGTAAAAGTCCTTGCGCCAGTAGGTGTTGTTGTTGAGAGCACCGGCGAGCACGAGGTTCAGGCGCTTGTCGAGCAGAGTGTACTCGGCCTGCGCGTATATGCCTTCCTGAGCGGTGAAGCCGTCGTAGTTACGGGCCACTACATCACCCACATGAAGCTTTTCATACACCCATTCGGTATTATTCTTGTTATACACCGCGCTGTTATAGGGCTGCACGGTCGACCGGTTGGCGTTGTCGATATAATATTCGCCGCCGAAAAGATCGCAGATCTCTGTCTTGTGATGACCGATATAGTAGCGCACGTCAAGACCGCCGATAAATTTGATGATGTCGCCGTTGCGCAGGTTGAAGTCGCGTTTATATGACGACACGATGCCGTAGGTTTCATGGCTGTTGAGTTTGTTCACAAGTGCCATGTTGGAACCGGTAGTCGATTTGGCGTTCATATCCTGGATGGCGTCGTAGTCGAAATAGCCTTCGGGGGTGCGCCAGTCCGTTGTCAGTGTTCCTTCGTTGGAGTTGGTGCCATACCATGAGAACGAGCGTCTGTTACCGTTTTCATCATAAACGTTGCTGCGGGTGATACCGTCGCGGCCGCCGCCCGATGTGATCGAGGCATAGATGGAGGTGGATAGCGACGATTTGTCGTCGATCTGCCATATATGGTTGATGGCGAGCTGTGGTTTGTGATAGAAGTTTTTCTGATAGTTGAATTCCTGACCGTTGCGGTAACCGAACGTCGGGTTATAGCGGTAGGGTGATTCGCCCTGCATGTAATCGCGGACTCCCTGCCATCCTTCGATCGAGAGGCCGTTGTTATAGTTGCGGTTCCAGTGCCACTGTGGGGCGCCGAAGCCGGTGAATCCGATCTGGTGTCTGTCGTTGATACGTTTGGTGACGTTGACAAACCAGTTGTAGGCATTGTAGTTTGTGCCCTGAATGTAGCCGTCGGCCCATTTGCGGGATCCGAGCACGGTCACGGCCCATCCGTTTTTCATCAGGCCTGTCGACAGCTTCACGCCAAACTGGTTCATGCCGTCATTGCCCATGCCGTACCATACCGATCCGCCTTTCTTGACGTCGATGGTGCGTGTGGTGATGTTGATGGTGCCGCCGATCGAAGGTGTGGAGAGCATGGTGGCGCCAAGTCCGCGCTGTGTCTGGATCGAGGAAGCCACCTCGGCCAGACCGGCCCAGTTGCTCATGTACACGCCGCCCCATTCCTGGTCGTTGACGGGGATACCGTTGATGAGCATGGCCACGTTTTCGCTCTCGAAACCGCGGACACGGGTCTTGGCATCGCCCCAGCCGCCGCCTTCCGAACGGGTGTAGACACCGGGCGTTGTTTTGAGCACTTCGAGAAGCTCCGAGTTGCCGAGCTTGAATTCAAGCTGTTCGGCATCGATGGTCGACATGGCCACAGGCGTTTCGCGTGTCTTGCCTATCGACTGGGTGACGACGACGTCGTTGAGCAACTTCGAGTCGGGCACCATGGTGATTACGTTGAGGTTGGCGGCAGGTGCCATTTCAACCGTCTTGTAACCGACGAAAGAAACGTTGAGTTCCTTACATGAAGCCGGCACGTTGATTTTAAACTTGCCGTCGACATCGGCTATGGCTACGATCTGTGTGCCCACGGCGCGTATTGCAGCACCTGCGAGGGGCTCACCGGCCTCATCCACAACCTGTCCGACACAATTGATGTTGGGTGCAGCCACAGCTGTGATGCACGCAAGCCAAATTGCGCTGGCTAAGAGAAGCAGTCTTTTCATAATGAAAGATTGTGATTAGAAATGTGATTATTATGATATGAAAAAATTTGATGTAGCTTCACTATGCGGCAGAAAGGCATCAATGCATGTTATTTTGCCAAAATGCACAATATAATTCCACCTTTCGACAATTCAAAGGTAGATATATTTTTTATTTATTTTATGACTATTTTGTTAAAATTTACCCACTGTCGATATTTTTACGACACAGCGGCGAGAGCCGGAAACCTCATCGGATTTTCAGAGCCGGCCCTCAGGTAAGACGCAGGCAGATCAGCGGCGAGGCGTCGAACCGCGGCAGAGCCATCAGCTGCACGTCGCATTTGCGGGCTTCGAGCGAGCCGGAGCAGTCGCCGATCGATGTGGCGCCGGCGGCATGAAGCGCGGCGGTGACCGTGGCGAGGGCTGTTTCAGGGGTGTTGTTGTCCTTGCTCAGATGGCACAGGAAGATGTGCGACAGCCGCGGCGAGAGCATCCGGCCGAGGAACTCGCCGGCCACGGCATTGTCGAGATGGCCGTTGTCGGCGGCTATGCGGGCTTTGAGATGCATGGGATAGGCGCCCTCGCGCAGCATGGCGGCGTCGTAGTTGCTCTCGAGCATGATGTAGCGGGCCTGGCTCATATAGTATTCCACGCGGTCGGTGATGCATCCGAGATCGGTGGCCACGGCAAAGGTGTGGGCGCCGTGAGTGATGAAGAAGCCTGAGTTGTCGGTGCCGTCGTGGCTCACCTCGAAGGCCGTGATTTCGAAATTGCCGATTTTGAATGCAAACTCTTTGTAGATAGGCCGGTGATAGTCCTTGAGGCGGCGCGAGATGCTGTGGCGGCGCATGATGCCGCTGAGCGTGCGCGGCGTGCAGTAGACACCGATGTGGGGATGCTTGCGCACTAGCGTGTAGACGAAGCGCACATGGTCGCTGTGGTCGTGCGTCAGACAGACGCCTTTTATATTGTCGAAGCTCAGGCCGTTGGCACGCAGGTCGTCGCGCAGCTTGTCGGGGTCGATGCCGGCGTCGATAAGAAAACCGCCCTCGCTGTCGCCGATATACGAGCAGTTGCCGCTGCTGCCGCTGCCGAAGCTCATGAACACGATGTCGTCGCGGCGCCCGATGGCCGAGGCATCCAGCTCTATGGGGTCGGAGGGTGCGGCTGCTTCCTTAGCCGGAGCGACGCTTCTGACGTCGAACTCCGACCCGGCCGCCGTGGGTGTCTCGTCGTCGGCAGGGAGGGGGGCGGGGGATGCGGTATCGACGTCGCCGGTGTCGCCGGCAAGATCGAAGAGCCCCGGCTGATTGTATTTCGGTTTGTATTTAATTTTGCGTGCCATAGTTTGCTGATCAGGAGTAAAGAAGGAATATAGCCGGCGTCTTGTCGTAATCGTAAGTGGCTTTCGCCCACTGACCTATCTCGCGGGTGATGATCGATTCGCGGGGACCCGTCACGTCGGAGGCCACGCAGAGCAGCATCGTGCGCGGCAGGCGCCGGCACAGCTCGGCGATAAGGCGGTTGTTGCGGTAGGGCGTCTCAATGAATATCTGCGTCTGACGCTCGCTCTCGATGCGGCGCTGCATCTCGCGCAGGGTGCGTGCGCGGCGGTCGTCGTCGTGCGGCAGATAGCCGGCGAAGGCCCATGTCTGCCCGTTGAAGCCCGAGGCCATGAGCGACAGCAGTATGCTCGACGGCCCCACGAGCGGCTTCACCTGCCAGCCGCGACGGTGAGCCTCGGCCACGGCAAGAGCGCCCGGATCGGCCACCGCCGGACATCCCGCCTCGGATATCACGGCCATATCGGCGCCGGCCGCCATCGGCGCAAGCATCGCGGACACGTCGCGCGGATCGGTGTGCTCGTTGAGCTCACTGAATGTGAGGCTGTCGATGTCGATCGAGCGGTCGCAACGCTTGAGAAAACGCCGCGCCGAACGCACGTTTTCAACGATGAAATGCTTCACCGTGCGTGCCAACTCAATATTGGCGGCAGGCATCACCAGCTCCGGCGCCACATCGCTCAGCGGCACCGGAAGCAGATAAAGAACCGGAGCTTTCACGCTGCGGCTCACGTCGTTGACTTCTTGTTCGGCCATTTCAACCACAAAATTAATCATTATTTCCCGTATTGTCAATTTTTTTCAGGGTCTTCTGACAATATCTGCAAACGAGCTTTTTTTGCAGGCCGGCTTTTGAGGCTTGAACATTACCGATTTCAGCAGCGAACTGATTTTTTGCATCATGATGTTGTAGGCAAAGCGCGACGCGCTTGCGGCAAGTGTGGCAGGGAGATCCGAGAAACGGCGCTTGGCCTCGTAGATGTAGCGGCTGAGAGCGCTGTAGATCTGCGGGAGATAATTAGAGCTTGTTTAATAATAAATGTTAACGGCAGGGCTGTCAACATTATTATTAAACAAACTCTTAGACCCCATCCCACAAAATATGTTAACGTCAGGGTCGCAGCAGTGCGCCA
>URWH01000061.1 GCA_900551515.1 uncultured Porphyromonadaceae bacterium | reverse complement strand
AACCTGTAGCTACAACTTTAGCACCACGGTCGTGTCCGTCCTGACCCATTTTAGCGATCATGATTCGGGGCTGACGACCTTCGCGTTTTGCGAATTCCTCACACATCTGCTGAGCCTTCTTGAAGTCGGCATCATTTTTGGTTTCGCTTGAATACACGCCTGAAATTGTTCGGATTACTGCTTTATAACGGCCGACGACAGCTTCGCATGCGTCGGAGATTTCACCAAGGGTTGCACGCAGGCCAGCGGCTTTGACGGCGAGATCGAGAAGGTTGCCTTCTTTTGTGCGGACACATTCGGTGATGGCTGCGAGGGCTTCTTTCACTTTGGCTTCGTCGCGGTGAGCCTTCACGTCGTTGAGGCGTTCGATCTGCTCTTTGCGCACTTCGGTGTTGTCGATTTCGAGGATATCGATGGGGTCTTCGTGATCGAGACGGTATTTGTTGATGCCGACGATGGTCTGACGGCCGGAGTCGATGCGGGCCTGGGTGCGTGCCGAGGCTTCCTCGATGCGGAGTTTCGGAAGACCGGTTTCGATGGCTTTGGCCATACCGCCGAGTTTTTCGATTTCCTGGATGTGTTCCCATGCACGGTGGGCGATCTCGTTGGTGAGGGCTTCAACATAGTAGGAGCCGGCCCAGGGATCGACCTGTTTGGTGATCATGGTTTCTTCCTGGATGTAGATCTGGGTGTTGCGTGCAATGCGTGCCGAGAAGTCGGTGGGCAGTGCGATGGCTTCGTCGAGTGCGTTGGTGTGGAGCGACTGAGTGTGGCCCAGAGCGGCGCCCATGGCTTCGATGCAGGTGCGGCCAACGTTGTTGAAGGGATCCTGTTCGGTGAGCGACCAGCCGGATGTCTGCGAGTGGGTGCGCAGGGCAAGCGATTTGGGGTTTTTGGGATTGAACTGTTTGACGATCTTGGCCCAAAGCATACGTGCGGCGCGCATCTTGGCTATTTCCATGAAGAAGTTCATGCCGATAGCCCAGAAGAACGACAGACGGGGGGCGAAAGCATCGATGTCCATGCCGGCGTTGACGCCTGCGCGGAGGTATTCGAGGCCGTCGGCCAGGGTGTAGGCGAGCTCGATGTCGCAAGTGGCGCCTGCTTCCTGCATGTGGTAGCCCGAGATGGATATGCTGTTGAACTTGGGCATGTTCTGCGATGTGTATTCAAAGATATCGGCGATGATACGCATCGAGAATTCGGGGGGATAGATGTAGGTGTTGCGCACCATGAACTCTTTGAGAATGTCGTTTTGGATCGTGCCGGCCATTTCTTCGAGTTTGGCACCCTGTTCGAGGCCTGCGTTGATGTAGAATGCCAGGATGGGGAGCACGGCGCCGTTCATTGTCATCGACACCGACATCTTGTTGAGGGGTATGCCGTCGAAGAGCACTTTCATGTCCTCGAGCGAGCAGATTGACACGCCTGCTTTGCCAACGTCGCCGACAACACGTTCGTGGTCGGCATCGTAGCCGCGGTGTGTGGCAAGGTCGAACGCAACGGACAGGCCTTTCTGACCGGCTGCGAGGTTGCGGCGGTAGAAGGCGTTTGATTCAGCGGCGGTGGAGAATCCGGCATATTGACGGATGGTCCATGGACGCATGGGGTACATTGCGCTGTACGGGCCGCGGAGGAATGGGGGCAGACCAGCAACGTAGTTGAGGTGTTCGAGTCCTTCGAGGTCGTCCTTGGTATAGATGTTTTTTACAGGGATAAGTTCGGGGGTGAGCCATTCTTCACCCGTGGCTACCGGTGCATGCTGAGCGTCGAAAGCGTCTTTGGCAATATCGATGGTTTTAAAATCCGGTCTCATTATTGTATTTTATGTTGGGTGAATAATGTTTTATTTGAGAAGGCGGTTGTTGAAGTCGCGCAGTGTGTCGAGCACGTTGCAGCGAACATGAACGAAGTCGTTGATGCCGATGGCTTTGAGATCGTCCATGCAGGCGGGAGCACCGGCAACTACAAACTGGGCGCGTCCGTTGAGGTATTTGAAGGCTTCGGGAGCGAGGGAGGCATATTCGTCGTCGCTCGAGCAGAGCACCACGATGTCGGCGCCTTTTTCAAGAGCGGCATCAACGCCCTGTTCAACGGTTTCGAAGCCGAGGTTGTCGATGATCTCGTAGCCGGCGCAACCGAAGAAGTTGGTTGAGAACTGGGCACGTGCAAGACGCATGGCGAGGTTGCCGATTGTGAGCATGAACACTTTCGGACGGTTGGCGGCAGCTTCCGTAGCCAGTCGGAGGGCTTCGAAATCGCTTGCTGCGCGGCTGACGGGCAGACCTTCGCCTGTTTCGCATGCTTCTTCCTCACTTTTGTGGCAACCGCATCCGCATTTTTCCGGGGTGTGGATTTTCGAGGCTGCCATTTCGTTGATGTTGGGGAACTGGTTTGTGCCGAGGAGAATCTCTTTGCGGCGGGCAACGTCGGTGTGGCGTTTTGCCGAAGCTTCGCGGATGGCTTTCTGCACTTCGCCTGCGTTGACCTGAGCGAGGAAACCGTCTGCATCCTCTACCTTTAGGAAGAGCTTCCAGGCTTCGTTGGCTATCGATACGGTGAGAGTCTCAACGTAGTAGCTGCCGCCTGCCGGATCGACAACTTTGTCGAGGTGGCTTTCCTCTTTGAGGAGGAACTGCTGGTTGCGGGCGATACGCTCCGAGAAGTCGTCGGGAGTCTGATAGGGAGTGTCGAACGGAACGACGGTGATCGAGTCGACGCCTGCAAGGGCTGCCGACATCGTCTCAGTCTGGCTGCGGAGCAAATTGACGTGAGCGTCGTAGATGGTCTGGTTGAAGCGTGAAGTGGTGGCGTGAACGGCCTGACGGCAAGCTTTTTCGTCGGCGCCATACTGCTTGGCTATCTGAGCCCAGAGCATGCGTGCGGCGCGGAATTTGGCGAGCTCCATGAAATAGTTGCTCGAAACGCCCATGTTGAATTTGATGCGGTTGGCCACTTCTGTTGCGTCGAGGCCGGCATCGGTGAGAAGGGTGAGCCATTCGGCGCCCCAGGCCATTGCATAGCCGAGTTCTTCGAAGATGTAGGCACCGGCATCGGAGAGCATCACGGAGTTGACCGAGAGCACACGCAGGGCGGGCACATCTTTGACGATGGCAAGCATCTCTTTGCCCATTTCGGCGATATTGCCGGGGAAAGGAACGCCGTGTTTGAGGGCTTTTTTGAATGGGTTGAAATCGATGGAACCTTTGAATTTCTTTTCAAGGCCGTTGGCTTTGAGATAGTCGACGAGCACCTGAGCGAACTGGAGGGCTTTGCGGGGGCAGCAGATGAAGTTGATCTCTACGTCCTCAACGCTGATGCCTTTGAGGAGGGTGGCAAGTTCATCGGCTGTAGCCTCTTTCACTTTGAATCCGAGCGAATTGATGCCCTTGTTCAGCACGTCGAGAGACTTTTCGTTGGCTTCGGCTGCGGTATCGGCGATGATTTCCTGACGTGACAGCCAGTCGTTGTCGGTTTTAGTGCCGCGAACATACGGGTATTCACCGGGAAGAGAATCAGTGGTTTTAAGATCGGCGATGTCCTCAGCGCGATACATCGGCTGGAGATTGAAGCCTTCATTTGTCCGCCAGACCAGTTTCTTTTCGAAGGGTACGCCTTTGAGGTCGGCTTCAACCTTCGCTTTCCATTCTTCGGTCGAAACCGGCGGGAACTGGTCGAACAATAACTCTTTTGTTTTTTCTGTCATGATATTAATATATAATGTGTCGTTTTTGTTCTAAGGTCAACATGCACATACCGGGCGCTGCCGGCCGTGGCCGGTGTGGTGTACGCAGTGCAAAATTAGTAAATATTTGGAAACAATCTGTTTAGGCGTTGAATTTTTTGCGGTTGAACATAAAGTTGCGTCCGAGATATTTCTCACGCACGATGGGGTTTTCGGCCAGCTCTTCGGATGTGCCCTGAAAGAGGATTTTGCCGTCGAAGAGGAGGTAGGCGCGGTCGGTGATGTTGAGCGTCTCGTTGGCATTGTGGTCGGTGATGAGGATGCCTATGTTTTTCTCTTTGAGCTTATAGACAACGCTTTGGATGTCCTCAACGGCGATAGGGTCGACACCGGCAAAGGGTTCGTCGAGCATGATGAACTTCGGGTTGATGGCCAGACAGCGGGCAATCTCCGTGCGTCGCCGTTCGCCGCCCGACAGGCGGTCGCCATAGTTTTTGCGACGGTCCACGAGGTTGAACTCTTCGAGAAGGGTTTCGAGTTTTTCGCGCTGATATTCTTTTGATGTTCCCGTCATCTCAAGGACCGAGCGGATGTTGTCTTCCACGGTCATTTTGCGGAACACCGAGGGCTCCTGTGCGAGATAGCCGATGCCGAGACGGGCACGTTTGTAGACGGGATATTTGGTGATGTTGATGTCGTTAAGGAAAATCTGTCCTTCGTTGGGCGTGATGAGGCCTACAGTCATATAGAATGTGGTGGTCTTGCCGGCGCCGTTGGGTCCGAGAAGACCCACGATTTCGCCTTGCGTGACATCGATCGACACGTGGTTGACAACGGTGCGCTGTCCATATTTCTTGACGAGATTGTCGGTGCGTAGCACCATCTTTTCGTCAGGCTCCGGTGCGGTTTCGGCGTCGGTCGTTTCGGTGAAAATGATGTCCGTTTCCTCGATTCCCGGCTCCGGGGCGATGAATGCGTTATCGTCGGCGTTGTTGTTGGTGGTCATTGGCAATTAAAGTGTTTGCTTTTGCGCAGGCGCGCTTCAATGTAGTCGGTGAGAAGGTTGATGGCTACGGTGTTGTTTCCGCCCTGCGGCACGATGAGGTCGGCAAAGCGTTTCGACGGCTCGATGTACATGGAGTGCATCGGCTTGAGCACGTCCTGATAGCGGTTGATGACGGCCATCGGAGTGCGTCCGCGTTCGACGCAGTCGCGAGCGATGACACGGATGAGGCGGTCGTCGGCATCGGCATCGACAAACACTTTCACGTCCATCATGCTGCGGAGTACGGGGTCGTTGAGCACAAGGATGCCCTCGACGATGACCACGTCGCGCGGCTCTACGGTTACGGTGGCCTCCTGCCGGGTGCAGGTGAGGTAGGAATATGTCGGGACTTCGATGGTGCGGCCCTCCTTCAGCTCTTTCAGTTGCTCGACAAGAAGAGTCCATTCGATAGCGGCCGGCTCATCGAAGTTGATCTTGCTCCTCTCTTCCGGCGGAATGTGGCTGGAGTCTTTATAATAGGAATCCTGCGGAAGAACGGCAACTTCGCCGGCCGGAAGGCTCTTGATGATTTTGTTGACCACTGTGGTTTTACCCGATCCGGTGCCTCCTGCAATACCAATAACTAACATTGACAAGCAATTTTGATTGGATGATAAATTTTTAATATTGCAAAGATAAGCACTTTTCTTTTCATTTTTTGTCACAAGATGATGAAAAGTTAAACAAAATGTAGTAGATTTGTAGTGTGATTCTAAATCGGCGGCCTCTTTGCGGGCAGTATCCGTAAAAACTAACCTAACGAATAACTACGCTAAAGGATGAAATACGTAGGAGCTCATGTTTCGGTGGAGGGCGGAGTGAGCAACGCTCCCATCAACGCGCATGAAATCGGCGCCAAGGCTTTTGCTCTGTTCACACGCAATCCGTCGAGATGGCAGTCAAAGGCTATCGGCGAAGCTGAAGCACAGGCTTTTAAAGACAATTGTGCACGTCTGGGTTATGGGCCCGAACATATCCTTCCCCACGACAGCTATCTGATCAATCTCGGATCGCCTGACGAAGAGGGGCTTGCCAAATCGCGTGCGGCGTTTCTCGACGAGCTGCGCCGCTGTGAGCAGCTGGGACTGACGCTGCTTAATTTTCATCCCGGAAGCCATCTCAACCGCATCAGCGTAGATGAATGTCTCGACCGCATTGCCGAGTCGATCAATATCGGGCTTTCGCAAACAAAGGGCGTTAAGGCGGTGATTGAAAACACGGCCGGACAAGGCTCGAATCTCGGTTTTTCGTTTGACCATCTTCGCCGCATCATTGACGGCGTAGAGGATAAGAAACGCGTAGGGGTGTGCATCGACACCTGCCATGCGTTCGCTGCCGGCTACGATCTGGCTACGGCCGCCGGTTACGAAGCGGCCTGGCAGGAGTTTGATCAGGCTGTTGGATTCAACTATCTGAGTGCCATGCACATCAACGATACAAAGAAGGGTCTGGCCTCGCGCGTAGACCGGCATGAATCGCTTGGAAAAGGAATGATCGGCACCGACTTTTTTGAGATGATGATGAACGACCCGCGCCTTGATTCGATACCGCTGATCCTTGAAACCCCCGATGTAAGCCTGTGGGCCGACGAGATAAGCTGGCTATATTCGCTTGAACGCGGGTGATCCCGTCAGGATCTGACGGGAAGAGGGCCGTGTGCAGAGGCACCGGATCCGTCAAAACAGCCGGGATGTGAGTTGCGTCGCTCCCGGGGCTGATCCAGCAACGATATTCAGCATTGATTGCTTACAATATATAAAATATATCATACTTATTTATCATACTTTGCGAGTGTAATCGCTTTGCTTATTCTGACTGATTATGAGCCAATTAACCTCAAAACCTGATTTGGGCTTCTGGAAATTGTGGAATCTGAGCTTCGGCTTTTTCGGAGTGCAGATAGCCTATGCGCTTCAGAGTGCCAACATTTCGCGTATCTTTTCCACCCTTGGCGCTGATCCTCACAATCTCAGCTATTTCTGGATACTGCCTCCGCTGATGGGTATAATCGTTCAGCCAATCATCGGCTCGGCTTCGGATCACACATGGACCCGTCTCGGACGCCGTCTGCCATATCTTCTGCTCGGCGCGGCTATAGCAATAGTGGTGATGTGCCTGTTGCCTAATGCGGGCAGCTTCGGCCTGTCGGTAAGCGGTGCCATGCTCTTTGGCTTCATGGCGCTGATGTTTCTCGACACATCGATCAACATGGCCATGCAGCCGTTCAAGATGCTTGTGGGCGATCAGGTGAATGAACGTCAGAAGGGTCTGGCTTACTCCATACAGAGCTTCCTTTGCAATGCCGGCAGCCTTGTCGGTTACCTTGCGCCTATCACGCTGACTGCCATCGGTATAAGCAATATGGCTCCGGCCGGTCAGGTGCCTGCCACGGTTACATATTCGTTCTATATCGGAGCGGCTGTGCTTGTGCTTTGTGTGATATACAGCTTCGCCACTATCCGTGAGATGCCTCCGGCTGAATATGCTGCATTCCACGGCATCACCGAGAGCGAGAAGCAGGAGAGCAACAGTGTGTTTCATCTGCTGCGCCATGCGCCAGCCACTTTCTGGACTGTCGGTCTGGTGCAGTTTTTCTGCTGGGCGGCGTTCATGTACATGTGGACTTATACCAACGGCGCCATAGCCTCTCAGGTGTGGGACACGACCGATCCGCATTCGGCTGCCTATCAGACAGCCGGCAACTGGGTGGGCGTTCTTTTCGCCGTGCAGGCCTGCGGCTCGATATTATGGGCTATGGCCATTCCGTTTTTCAAGAATCACAAAGTGGCTTATTCCTTCAGCCTTCTGCTCGGAGCCGTCGGATTTATCTCGACATGTTTCATCACAAACCAGTATGTGCTCTTCGTGAGCTATCTGCTCATCGGATGCGCATGGGCGGCCATGCTTGCTTTGCCGTTCACCATCCTCACCAATTCGATATCGGGTAAGAACATGGGCATGTATCTCGGCCTGTTCAACGGCACCATCTGCATACCGCAGATCTGTGCCGCCGTTCTCGGCGGTGTGCTGCTGAAGCTTGTCGGCGGCTCGCAGGTAGGCATGCTTGTACTCGCCGGCGTCCTCCTCGCCGTTGGTGCTTGCGCCGTGTGGATCATTAAGGAAACTTACGCAGAGAAACGTGTATAAAACTGGAGACACAAAAAGCCCCGCAAGTCGCGGGGCTTTTTGTGAGTGTATAGGTCAGAATGAGAATTGTGCCACGGCACCGATGCGTTGTGCCCAGCGGCGTTCGCCACTGAAGTTGCGGCGGCATCCGAAGTCATACTCGGCTCCGAGCTGCATTCGGGGAGTAAGATTCCAGAAGATGTTGACATCGCCCATCATGCCATAGCGGTATTCTTCGGGAGAGACAGGCCGTTTGGGCAGGAAGCGTGTCTGGCTGAGAGAGGCGCTGACAAACAGGTTGGGACGGAAATTGTACTGAACGCCGAGGCACCATCCGTAGGAGGCAGGTGTGTAGAGCTTTCCCACTACTCCCGGATCGGGAATAAGATCGTAGTTGCCTATGAGAAGGTCGCCGCCCAGAGAGGCGTATCCGCGTCCGTAGTTGACGGTTGCATAGGTGGTTATGTCTGGGGTGGGATGAGCCACAGAGCTAAGCATGACGCCCCATCCCACTTTGTTGTGGTTGCGGCCATTGAGCATGTCGCGATAGGGGAGTGAGCGTACGATACCCGATAAACGCACGTGGGATGTGCGGTCCCATTCATACTGGATGAATGCGGCTGCATCCGGAATCCATGTGTTGACTTTCGATGTGCTGTCGGAATAGTTGACGGAGACGTCGGGCGTCTCGAGAGAAACTGCTGCTACCCATTTATCCTTGAAGCGGGGCATGTAGCGCACGAGCACTGCGGTGTGGCTGAGTTTGTTGCTCGGGCCTTGAGCATCAACCGTTGGCGGAAGGGCTGAGGGGTCGCTGTAGGTCGAGCTTGCATAGCCGACGGTGAAGTCGTTAATGATGGCATAGGCTTTTTTGAGGTGGAAATCGCGTGCCTGATATCCGTTGAAGTTGGCTTCAATATACAACTGATACATTCCGAGCGACTTGTTGCGGCCAATCACGCGGAAGAAAAGGCATGTGCCGGCCGGTGTGGTGTCGAAATTGCGCCGCTGGCCCGGTTCTGGTGTCATCGGTATGAGGTAAGGTGCGAATCCGGGGGAGGGAATGGCTCCGTTCCAGTCGAAATAGCCTCGCATCCTGACAGCTCCGCCCACGCCCATGGCGAGGGATGCGTCACGGCTGAGGAAGAGGAAATATGGTGCGGCCGGATCCTGGAAGTGGCGGAACTGGTCGTAATAGAAGTTTTCGATGAGGGAACGCACAGAGTCGGCATATCTCGGGCTTTTTTCGCTGCCGTCGCGGTCGATGTTGATTATTTTATGAGATGCGATGAGGGAATCAGTCTGCTGCTCGACGAGATTTTTTGCCTGGGCACCGGCTGATGTTATAAGCATAAAGGGAAGGGCCAGAGTAAAGAGGAAGCGTTTCATAATTTAATCGGATATTTATAAAATTTATTTAAAAACGCCACATGAGGAGAGATGGTTCGATGTCGGCAAAATGAAAAGAGACGGAGTGTCGTAAAGAGCGATCTTCGTCGTTGCTTTCGGAATTTGGCTTCGGTCACTTACTGAAGTAAACACCTTTTAGTCTTAGAGCCTATTCCACAAAATTTGTTAACGTCAGGGCGGCGTATTTTCGAGTGAATT
>URWH01000060.1 GCA_900551515.1 uncultured Porphyromonadaceae bacterium | reverse complement strand
AACCCGTCTCAAGCTATGCGACCCTGGCGGCAACATTTATTATTAAACAAGCTCTAAAAAGCAGGAGACGCTGGCATAGATTCGGGTTGTAAAATTCTCTGATTTTGACTAATTTTGCAATTGCTTATCAAGTATTGCCTATGAGCCCATTATTTTCCATTATCACTGTCACTTATAATGCCGAAGACACGCTGCCGGCCACGCTTGCGAGCGTTGCAGAGCAGACGTTTCGCGACTATGAGCACCTAATAGTGGATGGCGCGTCGAAAGACCACACCCTTGAACTTGCGCGTAAAACGGCCAATGACAGAACACGCATTGTTTCAGAGCCCGACCGCGGCATCTACGACGCCATGAACAAGGGAATGAGCATGGCCAAAGGCAAATATTACATCTTTCTCAATGCCGGCGACGCCTTTCACAGCGCCGAGACCCTTGCCGGGATAGCCGAAGCGATAAAGCAAAACGACTACCCCGGAGTAGTCTACGGACAGACTCAGCTCGTAGACTCGGAACGCCACCGCATTGGCGACCGGCATCTGACCGCACCCGAAGCGCTCACATATGAAAGTTTCGCCCAAGGCATGGTGGTGTGCCATCAGGCATTCGTGGCGCTTGCACGGATAGCTCCGCTATACAATCTTAAATACAAATTTTCAGCCGATTATGACTGGTGCATCCAATGCCTGCAACATTCACGGCGCAATGTGTATGTGCCTGGAATCATGATTGACTACCTCTGTGAAGGTGTCACGACAGCCAACAGACGCGCGTCGCTTTTTGAGCGATTCAAAATAATGAGCCACTACTACGGCGTGACCAAAACCGTGTTGCGCCATTTCAAATTCATCCCCAGATATATAGCTGCAAAAAAACAGTTAAAATGATATTACACAACACCACCTTTGTCATCGTCCCGGCAATTGAGCGCCAGTTTTTGCAATGGATGCAAAACGAATATCTTCCGGCAATACGTTCGGAAGAAACATTTCATGATGCTTTGCTCACAAAAATCAAGCCGCATGCCGATGCTGAAGCTGAAGATGCTTTGAGTTTCGCCTTACAATTTAAGGCTCCCGATGAAGAATCTGTCGGTGCTCTATGGAACGGTAAAGCATCGGAGATATTGTCGCGTCAGCAGAAAGTGTTTGGCGAGAGCATGCTGATGTTCAGCACTGTCATGGAAATCATCTAATCTGATGGATCAGCCGAAAGAGAGCATACAGCGCAGTGAGCTCGCCGGATATGACCGCATCATAATCGGCATCGACCCGGGCACGAACGTCATGGGCTATGGGCTCTTGGGTGTCGCGGGTAAAAAGCCCGTGATGATAGCCATGGGCGTGATCCAGCTCAATAAATTCGAGAGCCACTATATGCGACTGCGGCGCATCTACGACCGCGTGCTGTCGCTCACCGAGCAATATCTGCCTGATGAAATGGCCATCGAGGCACCGTTTTTCGGCAAGAACGTGCAGTCGATGCTAAAACTCGGGCGTGCGCAGGGCGTGGCTATGGCAGCCGCACTCTCGCGCGATGTCCCGATCACGGAATATGAGCCGCGCAAAATCAAGATGGCGATAACCGGAAACGGCGGAGCCTCGAAAGAACAGGTACGCGAAATGTTGCGGCGCATCCTCAACATACCGGAAGTGCATCTGCTGCCGCAGCTCGACTCTACCGACGCTCTTGCAGCGGCGCTTTGCCATTTTTATGAATCGACAAGGCCGCACATCGACAAAGGATGTTCATCATGGAAAGAATTTATTGCAAAAAATCCCGGCAGAGTGAAATAGAAATCGCCGGAAACTATTGGACGGAAGTCAGTTTTTGATTACATTTGCAAAATTGGAACCAACGCAAACGAACCTAAAATCTAACAATACATGTACAAATTCGACAAACGAATCGTCATCACGCTTGATGCCGGAGGCACAAATTTCGTGTTTGGAGCCATGCAGTCAAACGATTTCATCGTTGATCCTCTCACAATGCCCTCAAATGCCCACGACCTTGACCTCTGTCTGTCAACGATGGTCAGCGGCTTTGAGCAGATCATCGCCAAACTCGACCAGAAGCCCGTGGCCATCAGTTTCGCCTTCCCCGGGCCGGCCGATTATCCCCACGGAATCATAGGCGGCTACCTGCCCAACTTCCCCTCGTTCAGAAACGGTGTAGCTCTCGGTCCGTTCCTTGAAGAGAAATTCGGTATACCTGTGTATATCAACAACGACGGCGACCTTTTTGCCTTCGGCGAAGCTCTCGGCGGCATCCTGCCTGAGATAAACAGCCGCCTGGCCGAAATGGGAAGCACCAAGACCTACACCAATCTGCTCGGCTACACGTTCGGCACCGGATTCGGCATGGGCATGGTCATCGACAACCATCTCAACCGAGGCAACAACTCATGCGCCGAGACATTCTGCCTGCGTCACAAGAACTATCCTGAAGTGTTTGTTGAAGAAGGCGTTGCCATCCGAGCCATCAAACGTGTCTATGCCGAGAAATCGGGCGACATCAACCACAAGCTGGAGCCTAAGGACATCTGCGACATAGCCGAAGGCAAACGCGAAGGCAACAAAGAGGCAGCTATTGCAGCATTTGAAGAATTCGGCACAGTGGCCGGCGATGCAATCGCAACAGCCGTCACCCTGACCGACTCGCTCGTAGTGCTCGGCGGCGGCCTTACAGGAGCAAAGAAATTTTTCATGCCGTCGTTGCTCGCCCAGCTTCGCGGAGTGCTTCACTCGGTAACCGGCGAAGAGATTCCGCGCATGCCGATGAAGGCATTCAACCTCGACGACGAAGAGGAATTCGTTCAGTTTGCTCACGGCGCAGCCCGCCCGATAAAGGTGTACGGCACTGACCGCACGGTGATCTACGATCCGCTTAAATCGACCGGTGTTGCCATATCCAAACTTGGTGCAAGCAAAGCCATCTCGATCGGTGCTTATTCATTTGCGCTCTCAATGCTCGACAAAAACGATTAAAATAACCCCACATAATAATAAAGGCGCCGCGGAGATTGATCTGCGGCGCCTTTATTATTCCGGTTTTGTGTCAGCGGCTCACGACTGTCTTGCCCTCCAAAGCGTCGGAGAGCATTTTGAGTTTACGCCACTGGTCTTCGTAGGTGAGGCCGCGGCGCAATGTGCCTGAGAGCTTAAAGCCCGTCTGCGGGCTGACGGCCAACCGTTCGGCCGGCACATATTTAAGCACTTCATCCAAAGCAGTGTTGAAATCCATAAACCCGTCGGCCCATGGCGTGTGGGCATTTACCAGACCGACGACTACACGTTTGTCGGCCGGCAGGTGCTTCAGCACAGCAATCGATTCAAGATTCGAGGGATCGAACGGCATGTAGAACTTGTTGATGTTGACGTCGCGGAGCACCTTCGGCACAATATTGTCGGGCTCTTCCGAAGCCGACCATCTCGGGACTGCCACATCACCGCCCGAGATAAAAAGCGACACCTGCATGTCGGCCGGCAGACCGGCTACAGACTGATTCAGCACGCGGATGATATCTGCCTGATATTTATTCATGTCGATGCCTCCGCGCAGGAGTTCCTTCTCGTATGACATATCGCAAAGGCGGCCGATAACAGTGTCGTCGAACTGTACGCTCCGGCATCCTCCGTCGTAATAACTTTTTAGCGTATCGTTGTAGGCCTTGGCAATGTCGGCGACCAGATCATCGGAATAGGGATAAACCGAAGCGATGTTGCCCTGCGAGATACCGACGATCTCGGCATAGAGATTGGCCGGCGAAGGCATCGTCTGGCGGCAAACCGCCCGGCCGTTGACCTTGTCGAGGAGATATCTGAAACCGCTGAGGAACGGATGCTGCGGATTGGCCTCGATGCGGTCCACCACACGGATCACATCGGTGTAAGGCTCGACCGGTTCATAGATATAGCCGGTGTCGACATGCTCAAGCTCGATGCCTTTGAATCCCAGCCAGAAATCCTTATCCCAGCGGTGACGGCGGATTTCGCCGGAAGTGACTTCGCGCAGACCGGCGGCCAGCTGACGCTCGACAATATCGTCGACAACCTTATTCTCTTCGCGACGCACCTCTTCGGCAGTCATCTGCCCGCGGCTTTGAGCCTCACGGGCATCAACAATGTACTGGGGCGGCAGAAAACTGCCCACTCCTTCAATCAAAATTTTCTGTTTCATAGACATATAATGTTGGCTTAAGTTTTAAATCACTGTATCGGCACTTTTTACGCCCGGATGCACAATCTCAGGCAGCGGTTCCGGACATGGTTGCAATTCATTCCGGCTGCAAATATAATATACGCTGACGGATTAAAGAAATATTTCCGTAATAAATTGCAGAAATTTTTCCATAATTAAAAATTCCAATTAAATTGCCCGATTCTGCGCACGTAAGAAATAACCGCTGCGGAGATAGCGCTGATTTGAAAATTAATGCTTACATTTGTAACACAAAACCTTAATAATCTCAAGAAATGATCAAACGTATTCTTTCGATATCCGGTCGTCCCGGTTTGTTTAAGCTTGTTAGTCAGGGCAAAAACATGCTCATTGTTGAATCGCTTCAAAACGGCAAACGCACCCCTGCCTATGCACACGACAAGGTGGTTTCGCTTGGCGATATCTCGATTTACACCGAAGATGAAGATGTGCCACTGGCCGATGTGCTCGAAGCCATCAAAGAAAAGAACGACGGCAAGCCGGTCGACGTAAAGAAAATGGATGATGCCAGTGTCCGCGCCATGTTTGCCGAAGTGCTTCCCACATTCGACGAAGAGCGCGTCTACACCAACGACATCCGCAAAGTCTACGCATGGTATAACCAGCTCATAGCCGCCGGCGTCACCGAATTCAAGGATAAAGAGATCGCCGAAGATCAGGCAGCCGAAGCAGCCGAGAAAGCCGACGAAGAAGAAACTTCAAAATAATTCCCGACAGGATCATGGGCCGACAGTTTACCCGCGCCATCACGGCCAGCGACCAGATGGTTGGACTCGTCAATGAGGATTTCAACATTCTCCCCATCCTCAGCCGATTCTCCATACCCTTGGGATTCGGCTCTAAAACTATTGGTGAAGTGTGCGATGATGCGGGCATCGACACCGCCACCTTTCTTCTGACAGTCAATTTCTTACTCTCAGGCAAGAAAGACAAGATCGAAAGCTCGATCGACACTGCCGTAGGAATAGTTGATTTTCTGCATAATTCCCACGACTATTTTCTGGGCTACAAATTTCCCCATATCCGCCACAACCTGCTCGAAGCGCTCGATGCCGGCCACTCCGACATCAACCCGGCCATCATGAAATTTTTTGATGAGTATGTGGCCCAGGTGAAGAAGCATTTCAACTATGAGGAGCGAAAGGTGTGGCCATATATCCGCGGACTGCAGAGCGGCACGGAACAATCGGCGTATAACATCGAGATATTCAAAAAGAACCACGACGAAATCGGCGAAAAGCTGTCGGATCTGAAAAATATCATCCTGCGCTACTACACTACGTCGATGCCCAACAAGATGTATGACGCACTGGTCGACATCTTCAACTGCGAGGAAGACCTCAATTCGCATCACGACATCGAAAACCACATTCTTGTGCCGATGGTTGCGGAGATAGAAATCAGGCGGCGGGGGAAAGCAGCCGACTAACCGACACGGATGATGAAAAGACTTACCGTACATATCATTTCTGATTCCGACATCATAAGGGCAGGACTCGCATCGACGGTTGCCTCGCTTAACATCCCGGCGGTTGCTGTCAACACAAACACGAATATCCTCGAGCACGCACAGGAAGGAGAGCAGCATCTGATAATGGCCGACGCCGCTTCCATGCCGCCCGAGCAGGTGGCCGACCTTCGCAGCCAGCTTCCGGCAGGCACAGGCATTATCGGAGTGATATGCGGCAGTCTGCCGGGCAGATACATGTCGGCATTCGACGAAACGCTGTCGGTTTACTGCGACGCTTCCGCCATGAAAGCAATGATCAACAAGATAATAGCCGGATTCGGTGACGGACGCGACACCACCGACAAGCTGACACCTCGTGAAAGAGAGATCATCGTCGGTGTAGTGAAAGGGCTGTCAAACAAAGAGATAGCCGAGCATCTCAGCGTGTCGGTCAACACTGTGATGACCCACCGCCGCAACATCGCGTCAAAATTGCAAATCCACTCCCCTGCCGGTCTCACCATCTATGCCATAGTCAGCAAGCTGGTGAGCATCGACGAGATCAAGCAAGGGAAAATCTGACCGGACGCTGACGGCCGACGGTCTTACTGATTAATAGCTCCAATAAGTTCGGAAAAATCGCTCACGCCATGACGGATGCAATAATCCGTGATGTAGTCGACGATCTTCACGGTCACTGCGGGATCGATGAAGTTGGCAGTTCCGACTTCAACCGCGGTGGCACCGGCAAGGATGAATTCCAGAGCATCACGGCCATTCATGATGCCTCCAAGTCCGATGACGGGTATGCCCACGGCTTTTGCAACCTGCCATACCATTCTGACGGCTACAGGACGAACGGCAGGGCCTGACAGACCGCCGGTTATCGTGGAGAGGCAGGGACGGCAACGCTCCACATCGATGGCCATACCCATCAAAGTATTGATAAGCGACACGGCATCGGCGCCTTCAGCTACAACGGCTTTGGCAATTTCCGTTATATCGGTGACATTGGGCGACAGCTTCACTATTACAACTCCGGGGAAAGCCTCGCGCACTGCCTTGGTGACGGATGCGGCACCGGCACATGTGGTGCCGAAAGCCATTCCGCCCTGCTTGACATTGGGGCAAGAGATGTTCACCTCGATAGCTTTGATATCTGTTGATTCGGCAAGACGCCGGCACACAGCCACATAGTCATCGATTTTTGCGCCCGACACGTTGACAATAAGGTTGGAATCGATATCGCGCACCTGAGGATAGATGCGTTCGATGAAATATTCCACGCCTTTGTTCTGAAGGCCGACGGCGTTGAGCATGCCCGAGGGCGTCTCCACCATGCGGGGATAGGGATTGCCCTGCCGCGGCTCGAGAGTGGTGCCCTTGACGATATATCCGCCGAGACGGCTAAGATCGATAAAGTCGGCAAATTCCTTGCCGTAGCCGAATGTTCCGGATGCAGTGAGGACGGGATTCTTCAGAGCCAGTCCTCCGATTTTCACTTCGAGATTCACCATGTGAGTTGATTTATATTGAACACCGGACCTTCGGTGCAAACGCAAACGTTTCCTTTCACTGTGTTTTCCACGCAGCAGAGGCAGGCGCCAATGCCGCATGCCATCATGTTTTCGAGCGACACTTCGCACTCAGCGCCGATTTCGCGCGCTTTTGCCGCCACCGCTTTCATCATGGGGGCGGGGCCGCAGCAATAGATGATGTCCCAGGGCCGCGACAGGACCGGATTGAGAGTAACGACGCCTTTGTGACCGGCCGAACCGTCGTCGGTCGACAGATGAACGGGACCGATGGCTCGGAAATAGTCAAGCTCAAGAAGGTCTTTTTCAGAGCGGGCGCCCAAGAGGAATTCCGGTTCGAAACCCATACGTTTCAGCACTTTTCCGAATTCCAGAAGCGGCGCCACCCCTACTCCGCCGCCAATCAGCAGCATGCGCGAGCCTGAGTGATGAGGCACGGAGAAACCATTGCCCAACGGGAGGATGAGATTGATGATGTCGCCGGCGGCATATTCACACAGACGCTCCGTGCCGGCTCCGGCCTTGCGGACCAGAAGCCACAGCTCGTTGGCCTCGCGATCGATATAGTTTATCGAGATGGGGCGGCGGAGAAATGTCGACGGGCTACCCTCTACGGCCACTTGCACAAACTGACCCGGACGGGCGTCGGGCACTGACGAGCCGTCGGCCGGCACCAGTCGCAGAAGAGAATACATGGCGTGAATGCGCCGATTCTCCACTACTTTGAAATCCATTATCTTTTTTTTCATCTTAGGCAATGATTTATGATTGCGCAAAGGTAATGAAAAAACATGATTTATCTCAGGCGCGACGGCACAAAAACGCACAAAAGCACAAGGCGAGGATAGTTTTTTCGCCTTGCGTTTTTGAGCGAATCAGACAAATGTCTTGATGGCTGAGCGCCCGAGAATTATCCGGAAGTTGAATCTGTTGCCCACGGCCCGCAGAACTGCGGGCTGCGGAAATGTGCGATTGTCAATCGCCGGCCGGAGCGAACTCGTCCTTACCGACGCCGCATATGGGGCATACAAAATCGTCGGGCAGATCTTCGAACGAGGTGCCGGGGGCAATGCCGTTTTCGGGATCGCCTACTTCGGGATCATAAATCCAGCCACATACTTCGCAAACGTATTTCTTCGTGTCCATAATTAAGAAATGTTTTAGGTTAAAACTACGGGAATTGAAATTGATATCTACATATCACAAATGTATAACGGCGAAGACGGTAAAATTGTTTGCGGCGGATGGGTGAACTTCTAAACATCGGCCTGTAATATCTAAACATCGGCCTGTAATATCGGACACGCTCCTTCTTCGCACGACCAAAATCACATCAAGCTATGCTACCCGGCGGTTAACATATATTATCGAAGCGGCTCTAAAAACTAAACAACTATAATGTGCAATAAAAATCCCATCAAATAATTTCGGATTCGAGATTAATATGCTATCTTTGCACTATACAACTCGCCATGAGTAAACACCTCACTCTAATAGCAAAAACATTAAATCAAAATTCAATTAATAATTCTAATTAATTTCCAATGAAAAGAGTTTACACGTTTGGAGATGGCAAAGCTGAAGGCAACGCCTCGATGCGCAATCTCCTTGGCGGTAAAGGCGCTAACCTCGCCGAAATGAATCTTCTGGGCATGCCTGTGCCTCCCGGATTCACCATCACAACAGAAGTCTGCACCGAATACACGCAGTATGGTCGCGACGAGGTTGTGAAACGCCTGAAATCAGATGTAGAAAAAGCAATTGCCCACGTTGAATCGCTCACCGGCTGCAAATTTGACGATCCGGCCAACCCGCTATTGGTATCTGTTCGTTCGGGAGCCCGCGCTTCAATGCCCGGCATGATGGATACAGTGCTCAACCTCGGCATGAACGACGCCACCGTGGCTTCGCTCGCGCAGAAAAGCGGCAACCCCCGCTTTGCTTGGGACAGCTACCGCCGCTTCGTACAAATGTACGGCGACGTAGTACTTGGCATGAAACCAAAAAGCAAGGCCGACATCGATCCCTTCGAGGAAATCATGGACAAAGTCAAGGCACAGAAAGGCATCAAGCTCGACACCGAACTCGGCGTCGAAGACCTCAAAAGCCTTGTCAAGCTGTTCAAGGCCGCCGTCAAAGACTACACCGGCAAGGACTTCCCCGATGACGCATGGGAACAACTCTGGGGCGGCATCTGCGCCGTATTCGATTCCTGGATGAACGAACGCGCCATAGTATATCGCCGCATGAATCAAATACCCGAAGAATGGGGCACGGCAGTCAACGTACAAGCCATGGTATACGGCAATATGGGCAACAACAGCGCCACCGGCGTAGCCTTCAGCCGCGATGCCGCCACCGGCGAGAACATCTTCAATGGCG